>JBOHKD010000451.1:0-1501 GCA_050728895.1 Aestuariivirga sp. | reverse complement strand
CGCATCCTGCGTGCCCTTGAAGTGATCGAAGGCACAGGCCGGCCTTTGGCCCATTGGCAGGCTGTAGCGAGCCAAGGCGCCGCTCTGGCGGATGCCGCCGTCGAACGCATCTTCGTGGATGTATCGCGGGATGACCTCTATGTCCGCGGCGAAGCCCGCTTCGACCGGATGATTGCGGAAGGCGCCCTCGAAGAGGTGCGCGTCCTTCTGGATTACGATCCCGCCTTGCCGGTGATGAAGGCTATCGGCGTTCCCGAATTATCGGCATATCTTCGGGGAAAGACGAACCTTGATGAGGCAATCGCCAATGCCAAGACCGCCACCCGCCATTACATCAAGCGCCAGCTAACCTGGTGGCGGGGACAGATGAAGGGGTGGCCGAAGGAGGGATTTACATGACGAAAACATCACCGCGGGTGTCCAAACCCGGGCATATGCTTGGTGACGCACTGTTAAGCTAATGCCGCCACTCCCGCTTGACGTTTTTTAGTCATCCACGTACAACCTCGCCCATGAACACTATTCTCGTCGTAGGACCGCGTAGCGCCGGGGAGGCTTAAGGCCTCCAGGATATTCGGTGTTGCGCGGAAAACAGGCTCCCTCGGGGGCCTTTTTCATTGCCTGAAACGGCAAGCTGTGTTTGAGGGTTAGGGGCGGAAGAAAGGACCACGATGGCCACGGGCGATATGATGACGGGTGCCGAGATGGTGCTCAAGGCGCTGGCGGACCAAGGGGTCGAACATGTGTTCGGCTACCCCGGCGGCGCCGTGCTGCCGATCTATGACGAGGTTTTCCAGCAGGAAAAAGTAAAGCACATTCTGGTCCGCCACGAGCAGGGGGCAACGCACGCGGCGGAAGGCTATGCCCGCTCCACCGGCAAATGCGGCGTGGTGCTGGTCACCTCCGGCCCCGGCGCCACCAATGCGGTGACGGGCCTGACCGACGCGCTGATGGATTCAATCCCCATGGTCTGCCTCACAGGCCAGGTTCCAACCCATCTGATCGGCAGCGACGCCTTTCAGGAAGCCGATACCGTGGGCATCACAAGGCCCTGCACCAAGCACAATTATCTGGTCAAGGATGTGAATAATCTGGCCCGCATCCTGCACGAGGCCTTTTATGTGGCGACCCACGGCCGCCCCGGCCCCGTCGTCGTCGATATTCCGAAGGATGTGCAGTTCGCCACCGGCAAATATGTGGGCCCCAAGAATATCGAGCACAAGACCTATCGCCCGCGCATAAAGCCGGACCAGAATGCCATCCGCGCCGCGGTTGAACTCATCGCCACCGCCAAACGCCCGCTGTTCTATACCGGCGGCGGCGTCATCAACTCCGGCCCCACCGCCTCGAAACTGCTGCGCGATTTCGTGGGGCTCACCGGCATTCCCTTGACCTCCACGCTGATGGGCCTCGGCGCCTACCCCGCGAGCGGCAAGAGCTGGCTCGGCATGCTCGGCATGCACGGCACCTACGAAGCCAACATGGCGATGCACGATTGCGA
>JBOHKD010000450.1:0-1505 GCA_050728895.1 Aestuariivirga sp. | reverse complement strand
ATGTTGTTCCAAGTGAATTCTGGCTGGCTGTAATATTTGTAGTATTCCGGAAAATTGAGATTGATGTGGCGCGCCAGAATCGCAAGTTCGCGCACACTCACACGGTGTTCGGGATCGTCCAGACCGGTGGCATTGCGGAACTGGGCATTCGCCAGCCCCAATGTCCGCGCCCGCGCCGTCATTTTCTGAGCAAAAGCGGCCTCGCTTCCCGCCATGCCTTCGGCGATGACAATCGAGGCATCGTTCGCCGACTGCACAATGGCGCCCTGAATGAGGTCCGAGAGTTTGACCTTGGAATTGGGTTCTGCATACATGGTCGAGCCGCCGGAGCCCGCTCCACCGCGCTTCCAGGCATCCTTGCTGACCTCGAATTCCTTGTCGAGCGTCAGGCTCCCGTCCGTCAGCGCCTCGAACACCATGATCATGGTCATCAACTTGCTCATGCTGGCGGGCGGGACCGGCCGGTCGGCGTCCTTCTCGAACAGCACGAGGCCGCTTTTGCCATCGATCAGGATGGCTTGGGCCGCGGTGGTCACGAAGGGCGTGTTTTGTGCAAGACTCGCCATGGTCATGGCCAGGAAAGCGGCCATTGCCAAAACGAGTCGCACCGGGAATCGGCGATTCATGGTGAAGGTGCTCCGTAGGCGCGAAGCTAGTGGCCTTCCCGGAAAAATGCAACTTGGGTGAGGGGCGGGCGCGCCGCCGGCCGGATTTTAGAGCGCGGCTTGCATCGAATGGGCGACGATCACATGGGCATCGGCATGGCCGAAAAATACCGCATCCTCGACTGCCGTATCCGCATCCGGCCGATCCGCCAGGGGGCCAAGCCTGACCCGGTAAATTGGCCCGCTGCCGCCGTCAAGTTCGACAATTTGTACGGGCCAGGCGGAAGAAAGCTCGGCGCGCGCCCGCTCGGCGTTCTCCGGATCGGCAAATGAGCCTATCTGCACATAGTAAGAGAGATCGCTACGGATAGATTCACTCTCCTCCCCGGCCGTGTCATAAGCCACGGTGTCCACTTCGACAGGATCGGGCGTCATTCCGGCGGAGGCGGTTTGAACTTTACCCCTGCCGCCATTTGCCGCGGCAATCATCCGGCGCAGCGGCGTTCCACGCTGAAGTTCGTCGTTCATGGCGGCCAAATGGGTGCCGTTATCGTTGAGCGGAGCTGGGCCGATGAACTGGACGCGAACCGGGGCTGTCCCCTGCCCCTTATAGTTCAATACCGTGGCGGCGCGTTTCGACAAGTCGATCACCCGCGTGCCCACGAAGGGTCCCCGGTCATTGACGCGCACCACTACGCTGCGGCCATTCTCGAGATTTGTTACCTTCACATAGCTTGGTAGCGGCAAGGTGGCATGGGCAGCGGTGAGCCGGTTCATGTCGAACCATTCGCCATTCGACGTCATGCGCCGGTGAAACGCCTCGCCATACCATGATGCGGTGCCTTGCTTGTCATAATCCGGCTGCTCCTTGGGCGTGAACCAGCGCCCGGCGACTTCATA
>JBOHKD010000449.1:0-1507 GCA_050728895.1 Aestuariivirga sp. | reverse complement strand
ATGCTACATCTCGCCATAACCCGCATGTGGCTCAAATTTGTCCACAGCGCCTAAGTCTGATACGCGTTTCGTTGCAGGAGACCCCTTGGCCGCGCTGTTCATCCACGCTTTCCAATCGGATCCGCCTTTAGATTGATTACATCCGCCGCAACAGGGCACGAGGTTGTCGGTTGTATGGAAATAGCCAGACGGCTTACCTGCCTTTACTATTGCACGAAAGTGATCAACGTCAGTTGCTTGACTTCCACAGTATACGCATGTTTTTGGATTGATTCCAAAGCGTTCGTACAATTCTGACCGCGATTCAGCGTTCACGTTTACAGGAATTATCGCTCGTACAAATGCTGCGGCCAGTGTCGATACCCGGCTAGTAATTTTTGATCGAGACGCCATGATCTTCCTAAAAACGGTTACATCTTAGAATTTATTCTTCCTCGCAGGTGCATTCGGCCGTTTCATCGGCAACCACTTCGGTTTCTTCGGTCCCGGAGGTTTCTTCCTCTTCCGGCTCTTCTTCCGCGACTTCGCCGCCATTGGCCCAGGACAAAATGGTCTCCGTGTGGGCGGCGTTCAATTTCATCGCCCACTAGGAATTTTGCTTGTCATCCTGGGAGCCCGTGTGAATGCCGAGAAGCTGGCCGGCATCGCCTTCCTTCGGACCCTTGATGAAGAAGGGTGCTCCCAGCATGGTAACGACCGTGGCGCCCTTGCCGGGGCAGCGATAAAAATAGGCGTTCTCCTCGTTGGCATCGATTGTACAGGTGGCTTCCCATAGTGTGCTCTTGGGCACTTCGACGAAAGGATAGCCGGTCACCGTCAACTTCTTCACGTTTTCCGACCCCTCGACGGGGCCGAAGCCGAACCAGCCCATCTGGTCGCCGGGCTTGCCTTCAAGTTCGATCAGGGCGAAGGCCAAGGCAAGGTCGCCCGTGTCCTGAAAACCCTTGGGAATCCACACATTCTTCCACTTGATCGTGCCCACCGGCGCGTCATTGCCGTTAAGCGCCGGAATGAAATCCAGATTGTCATAGAATTTCTTGGTTTGCGTATTGTAGACGCACCACGGCGATGTGAGCACATAGTTCTTCATCACCAGCGCGCCCGTACAGCCGGACATGATCATCCCCATGCTTGCATAGGGCGATACCCCGGTATTCTCGATCTGCACGAGCTTGCCTTTGACCTTGTCGGGCTTTGGAGCCATTGCCTTCTTGGCTTTCAACATCATTTGCAGTTTCTCCGGCACCGGAATGACTGTGTCCTGGCCGTCGCGGCCATGCCTGATGCCGGCCAATCCATCGATCAGCGCATCGGAGCTTTGTGGGGCCGCCGCCTCGGGAGTCATGGCCTTGGGTGCAAGGAAGGCGCCGGAGGCCAGGCCCGCGCCAACATCGATAACATCGGCGGATTTTGCGGTGTCGCCAGAGCCCATTTGTGCCTTGGCGCCTTTGCGGTTCAGAAGTTCGGCGGAAGCCACCGCTCCCGCGGCCAATGCCAGCGCCAGTGC
>JBOHKD010000448.1:0-1508 GCA_050728895.1 Aestuariivirga sp. | reverse complement strand
GTCTATTGCTCCTTGTGATTGATGTTGTGACTTGCGTTCATTTCCTCTTTCCCGGAAGACCCGGAAATCCTCTGAAGGGCGTAGCCCCCAAACCCGGCAATCCGCCCAAGCCCGGAAGGCCCGCGGGCATTTGCGGCAGGGAGCCGCCCTGCATCATGTCTTTCAGGTCGGACGGCAGCGCGCCGGGATTGAGCTTCGCCAGTTCGGCCTGCATCTTTTCCAGCTCCGCCGCATCGGGGGCGCCCTTGCCCATCATCTTGCCGAACAGGCCCTTGCCCTGGCCCATCTGCTTCATCATGGCGGCCATCTGCACATGCATCTTGAGCAACCGGTTGATCTCCTCGACCTTGGTGCCGGAACCCGCCGCCACGCGCTTCTTGCGATTGGCGTTCATCACTTTCGGATTGCGCTTCTCGTAAGCCGTCATCGAGCCGATGATCGCCATCTGGCGCTTCAAAACGGAATTGTCGAGATCGGCGCCTTCAAGCTGCTTCTTGATCTTGCCCATGCCCGGCAGCAGATTCATCATGCCGCCCATGCCGCCGAGCTTCTGCAATTGCCGCAACTGGTCGGCCAAATCCTCAAGATCGAAGGAGCCCTTGCGCATCCGCTCGGCGATTTTCTTCGCCTTGTCCTGGTCGATGTTGAGCGCCGCCTTCTCAACCAGGCTAACCACATCGCCCATGCCGAGAATGCGCCCCGCGATCCGCTCCGGGTGAAAATCCTCAAGCCCGTCGAGCCGTTCGCCCGTGCCCATGAGCTTGATGGGTTTGCCCGTGACCGCGCGCATGGAAAGTGCGGCACCGCCACGGCCATCGCCATCGACCCGTGTCAGCACGATGCCGGAAATACCGATCTTCTCATCGAAGGCGCGCGCCAGATTGACCGCGTCCTGGCCGGTCAAGGCATCGGCCACCAGCAGCGTTTCATTGGGCTTGGCGATGTCGCGCACGGCGGCTGCTTCGGCGAGCAATTCTTCGTCGATGTGAAGGCGGCCCGCCGTGTCGAGCATGACGACGTCATAGCCGCCCTTGCGCGCTTCCGACATGGCGCGTTTAGCGATTTGCACCGGCGTCTCGCCCTTGACGATGACGAGTGTATCGACCTTCACTTGGCCGCCCAGAATGGCAAGCTGCTCCTGTGCTGCGGGACGGCGCGTATCCAGCGAAGCCATCAGCACCTTGCGCTTGTCGCGCTCGCTGAGACGCTTGGCGATCTTGGCCGTGGTGGTGGTCTTGCCCGAACCCTGCAAGCCCACCATCAGGATGGCCACCGGCGGTGCCGCGCGGAGATTGAGAGCCGAGCTTTCCGAGCCCAGGGTTTCCACTAGGGCATCGTGGACGATTTTCACCACCATCTGGCCGGGCCGGATCGACTTGACGATCTCCGCACCCACCGCCTTGGCCTTCACCTTGTCGATGAACGAGCGCACCACCTCCAGCGCCACATCCGCCTCCAGCAGCGCCCGCCTGACCTCGCGTGTCGCCTCATCGACATCGGCTTCGGAA
>JBOHKD010000447.1:0-1511 GCA_050728895.1 Aestuariivirga sp. | reverse complement strand
GCGATCGGCGGGCCAGCCGCATTCCCGCTTGATATCATCCAGCCGGGGACGAAGTGTTTCATCGACGATGCGCTCGACGACCCATTCTGGAGTGTAATAGACGCCATCGCGCTTGCGCTTACTTGACCTTCCCCCGATTTAGTGGACACCTGATTAAGCGGCGTTTCGCTCAGCTTGCTCTGGCGTGAGGTAGCCGAGGGCAGAGTGAAGCCGCTGACGATTGTAGTATCCTTCGATGTAGGCGAACAAGTCGTGCCGGGCGGCATCCCGGGTTTTGTAGCAAGCCTGGTGCACGAGTTCAGTTTTCAGAGTTCCGAAGCAACTTTCCATCGGTGCATTGTCCCAACAATTTCCCTTCCGGCTCATGGATTGGAGCATCCCGAGCGCGCCAAGAACCTTGCGGTAATCGGCGGCAGCGTATTGGCTGCCGCGATCGGAATGGTGGATCAGGCCGGGCGGCGGCTTTTGCCGCTGGATGGCCATGGTCAGGGCTGCGATAGTCAATTCCGCCCGCATGTGGTCACGCATCGCCCAGCCGACGATTTTGCGTGTGAAGAGATCGAGCACGACGGCCAGATAGAGCCACCCTTCGGAGGTTGGCACATACGTGATGTCGGCGAGCCAAACTTCATTGGGCCGCTCGGTTGCAAATTTCTGGTTAAGCCGATTGGGGGCGACCGGCAAATCATGACGGCTGTCGGTGGTGCATAGGCGAAACCGCCGTGGCGTGGTCGCCCGGATGCCTTGATGACGCATGAGGCGTTCGACGCGGCCACGGCTTACCCTATGGCCTTCGGCACACAAGGCCGCGTGGATCCTGGGCCCGCCATATCGCCGATGATGGGCCATATGAATTCGCCGGATCTCGGTCAGCAGGACGCGATTGGCCGTCTTGCGCGGACTTTCGGACCGGCCACGCCAAGCATAATACCCCGCCGGGGAGACGCCCATCACATTGCACATGATGCGAACCGGGAACGTATTATTCTGAGCCATAATGACGCGAAATTTCATCTCGGCGCTTCCGAGAAAATGCGCAGCGTTTTTTTTAGAATCTCCCGCTCCATGCGTAGACGCTCGTTCTCGCGCCGCAGACGGCCGTTTTCAGCGGCCAAGTCCGTACCGGCATGCGGGATCATCGCCTGCGTATGGGGGCGCCGCGGCGATCCCGCATGCCCCCCGTCGGCCTTGTTCCGCCAAGCGCGCAGCCTCGAAGGGGCAATCCCCAGTTCCTGGGCAATCTGGCTCAACGGCCGGCCGCTGCTAGAAAGCAGCCCAACCGCCTCAAGTTTGAATTCATCCGTGTATTGACGACGCGCTGTACCCATCAAACACCTTCCTGCTCCTTCAGGAGCTTATCAAAGGTGTCCACCATTTCGAGGGAGGGTCAGATGCTGAAGTTGCGAAGCCTCAGAGTCCAAGGAGGGACCGAATGAACATGCACAAGAATGCCCGAATGACGCCGTTGGGTCGCGAGCGGATGGTTGAGGCGGTGCTGAGCGGGCAGAGGC
>JBOHKD010000446.1:0-1528 GCA_050728895.1 Aestuariivirga sp. | reverse complement strand
GCGCCGCCCTGACACCGCTGGCGGAAGCAGGGGTCGCCGGTCATGTGGTTCACATCGTCGATCCCGCCGAAGAGACGCTGCCTTACGCGGGCCGCATTGAATTTCGCGATCTCGCGGGCCCCCTGAAATTCCTCTCGGCCAAGACCGAAACCCTGCGCGGCCCCTATGCCGAAAAGCTGGGGCTCCACCGCGATGGCCTGCGCGATCTCACCGCGCGGCTCGGCTGGAGCTTCACCATCCATCGCACCGATGAATCACCCGCACTCCTTCTTATGGCGCTGCACGGCCTGATCGGTGGCGCCAGATCGCGGGCACTCACCGGCGGAGCCTCCGCGTGAGCGGTTTCCTGCAAGCGTTCACCTTCACCACGCCGCTGGCCCTTGGCGCTCTTCTGTTGCTGCCGGTCATCTGGTGGCTGCTGCGCTTTACGCCACCACGCCCCAAGACGGTGCGCTTTCCGCCGCTCCGCCTGCTGCTCGAACTTGTCAACCGCGAGGAACAGCCCGACCGCACGCCCTGGTGGCTCATGGCTTTGCGGTTGGCCATCGCCGCACTCGTTATCATCGGTGTCTCGCATCCCTTTTATGCGCCGGGCCATGTCGTGGCATTTCGCAACGATCCGCTTTTACTGATTGTCGACGATAGCTGGGCCGCCGCCCGCAACTGGGACCAACGCCAGGCCATCATGACGGAATTGATCGAGGCCACCCGCCAGGCCAGCCAGACCGTGACCCTTGCTACATCCGTGCCGGAGCTTCGCAACCCGGGCCTGGAACCCGCCGATGCCGAAACCGCCATGCGCCGCGCCGCTGCCTTACAGCCAAAGGCACTCGATCCCGATCGCATGGCGCTCCTTGCCCGCCTCAAGGTTGCCACCAAGGATGCAAGCGCGCTCCGCGTCGTTTGGCTTTCCGATGGTCTCGACGATGGCAAAACGAAGGAATTCGCCACCGGGCTGACCGGACTTGCCCGCGGGCATGCGATCGTGGAAGCTATCGTTCCGCAAGCTTCGCAATTGCCGCTTGCCTTGGGCGTCCCCGCCATTGCAGGCAGCCGCGTTACGGTGACAGCCCTTCGGGCAACCGAGCCTACCGCACGGCAAGCGAAAGCCGTGGTTCGCGCCGGAAATGGCAGAAGCCTCGGCGAAGCCGCTTTTTCCTTCAATCCGGGTCAAGGCAAGGCCGAAGCCTCAATCGAGCTTCCCCTCGAACTCAGGAACGGCATCCAGCGGATTGAGATCGATGGCGAGCGCAATGCCGCCGCCACCTGGCTCATGGGCGACCGCTGGCGGCGGAAATCCGTAGGGCTCCTGTCGGGCGAATCGCGCGAGAATGCCCAGCCCCTGCTGTCGCCTCTATATTATGTCTCGCGCGCCCTTGAACCCTTCGCCGAGCAATCCGAGCCGGCTGGCGCCGGCCAACTGCAACAGTCCCTGGATGCGGGGCTTTCCCTGGTGGTGCTGGCCGATATCGGCGTGCTGCCGCAAGAGGCACAAACCTTGATCCAGGCCTGGGTCGAAAAGGGCGGC
>JBOHKD010000445.1:0-1537 GCA_050728895.1 Aestuariivirga sp. | reverse complement strand
CCCATGACCAGCGCGTGTAAGATCGTTCGCAGCACCGAAAAATTCCATGGCAAACAAGGGCTCGAATATTTCGATGGCATCTCAGCCGAAAAGGCGGAATCGAAGGCGATTTGTATGCATCTTCTGGAAATGCCGCCAGGCGCCAGCGCCAAACCTCATTATCACGAGAACCACGAAACCGCGATCTATGTGCTCGAAGGCGCGGCCGCCATGCGCCATGGGCCGAAACTCGAACATCTGGATCACGTCAAGGCCGGCGACTTCATCTACATTCCGGCCGGCATTCCCCACTACCCTTTCAATCCGACCGATAAGCCTGTCAAGGCGGTGATCGCCCGCACCGACCCCAAAGAACAGGAAAGCGTGGTGCTTTTGGACGGAACTCCGCCATTTCCAGGCCGATGACCGCTTGATCGGCAAAATACCTCTCCCTATATAGCGCTTCGAACGTCCTAACCCCTTGGGAATCATGGGGCATGGACCATATGTTAACAGGAGGCAGCCCCCTTACCCAAGGGTTAGACCAAGCGCCGTCATGGGCTTGGCTACAGGCTCGCCTGCCATTCGGAGGGTAGATATGGCAAAAGTTATCGGCATCGACCTCGGCACCACCAATTCGTGCGTCGCGGTGATGGAAGGCAAGAACCCGAAGGTCATCGAGAACGCCGAGGGTGCCCGCACTACGCCGTCGATCGTGGCCTTCAACGCCGACAGTGAAACGCTGATCGGCCAGCCGGCAAAACGCCAGGGCGTCACCAACCCCGAAAACACTTTTTTCGCCATCAAGCGCCTGATCGGGCGGCGCATGGAAGATCCCATGGTGGCGAAAGACAAGAAACTCGTGCCCTATAACATCGTCAAGGCCGAGAACGGCGATGCCTGGGTTGAATCGCGCGGCAAGAAATATTCGCCCTCGCAGATTTCGGCTTTCACGCTCACCAAGATGAAGGAAACCGCCGAGCGATATCTGGGCGAGCCGGTGACCGAGGCGGTGATCACGGTTCCTGCCTATTTCAACGACAGCCAGCGCCAGGCCACCAAGGATGCAGGCAAGATCGCAGGCCTCGAAGTGCTGCGCATCATCAACGAGCCCACCGCGGCAGCACTTGCCTATGGCCTCGACAAAAAGGAAGCCGGCACCATCGCGGTCTATGATTTGGGTGGCGGCACTTTCGATATCTCGATTCTCGAAATCGGCGACGGCGTGTTCGAGGTGAAGTCGACCAACGGCGACACCTTTCTCGGCGGTGAAGACTTCGACATGCGCATCGTCGATTATCTCGCCGACGAGTTCAAGAAGGAACAGGCGATCGATCTCCGCAAGGACAAGCTCGCCTTGCAGCGCCTCAAGGAAGCCGCCGAGAAAGCCAAGATCGAGCTGTCATCCTCGACGCAAACGGAAATCAATCTGCCCTTTATCACGGCGGATGCGAGCGGCCCGAAGCATCTCACGCTGAAACTTACCCGCGCCAAGCTCGAAGCTCTCGTGGATGACTTGATCCAGAAAACCGTCGAGCCCTGCCGCGCGGCGCTGAAG
>JBOHKD010000444.1:0-1541 GCA_050728895.1 Aestuariivirga sp. | reverse complement strand
TGTTTGGAGCGTTCGTTTTTGTCGCCCAGTATCTGCAGCTCGTCGCGGGTTTGACACCCCTTGAGGCGGGCTTGTGGTCCTTGCCTTCCGCTGTCGCGTTTACATTCGTATCGATGCAGACGCCGAAACTGGCATCGCGGATTCCGGCTGCCAATCTCATCGCCGGAGGTTTGGCCCTGTCCGCCCTTGGCTTCATCATTCTGGTGTTTGCCTGGGATCTCTATTCCGTAGTGGCGTCATCGATCGTCTTTTTTGTTGGCTTCACCCCGGTGGTGACTTTGACGACCGATTTTATTGTCAGCTCGGCGCCGCCAGCGCGCGCCGGCATCGCCTCGGCGCTTTCGGAAACCAGCAGCGAGCTTGGGGGCGCACTCGGCATCGCGTGTCTCGGCAGCCTGCTTACAGCAATTTATCGAAGCCAGATGTTCGACGAACTTCCCGGCGATCTCACGCCGGAGCTAGCCGCTGCGGCGCGATCGACCCTTGGCGGAGCGGCAGAAGCATCAAACCGGCTTGCGCCCAAGGCAGGCATCGAACTTCTCGACCTTGCGCGGGGCGCGTTTCTCGACGGGTTTCACATTACAGCGATTGTGGCGGCGGTGGCATTGGTAATCCTTGCCGCCTTGACACTGAAGATTTTGACACGTGGTGAAGGCCAGCAAGTAGGAGGGCAGTGATGACAACGGGCCAAAAAATCAAGACGTTTCTCTGGTTTGACACGCAGGCCGAAGAGGCTGTGAATCACTACATGGCTGCTTTCAAGGATTCGAAGATTTCGTACATCGCCCGCTATGGCGAAGGAGGTCCCGGTCCCGCCGGTCAGGCGATGATCGTCGAATTCGCTCTTGCCGGCCAGCAGTTCATTGCCCTCAATGGCGGCCCGCACTTCAAATTCACGGAAGCGATTTCTCTCCTTGTCACCTGCGAGGATCAAGCCGAGATCGACCGCCTGTGGGATCATCTCGTCAGCGGCGGATCGCCTTCCCAATGCGGCTGGCTCAAGGACAGATACGGCCTCTCGTGGCAAATCGTGCCCCGCCGCTTCATGGAGATGATGCAGAACAAGGACGCGGCGAAGACCGGCCGCGTCATGGCCGCAATGATGCAGATGGTGAAGTTCGACGTGGCCGCGCTGGAGAAAGCATATATGGGGTAATGAGGGTCGCCTACTCATCAATCGAAGCGGCTGCTTTGCTCGCATTGTGCAGGCAGAAAAAAGGCGGCCCCTTTCAGGACCGCCTTCATTGTTTCCGCGACAGGTGGCTGGATTAGAAATCCATTCCGCCCATGCCGCCGCCGCCCATGCCGCCGCCGGGCATGCCCATCGCGGGCTTGTCCTTGGGCTTCTCGGCGATCATGGCTTCGGTGGTGATCAGGATGGCGGCAACGGACGCCGCGTCCTGCAGCGCCACGCGCACCACCTTGGTGGGATCGATGATGCCGGCCGCGACCATGTCGACATATTCCTCGGTCTGGGCGTTGAAGCCGTAGTTGCCCGATTTCTCCAGCAGCTTGCCGACGACGATCGAGCCTTCGACGCC
>JBOHKD010000443.1:0-1545 GCA_050728895.1 Aestuariivirga sp. | reverse complement strand
CCTGGCGTTCATTGCCGTCGACGCGCGCCAGAATGCGGTGCAAAGTGTCCGTATCCTGGTATTGCGCGGGCGCTTCATAGGGCCGGATGGCGGTTGCCTCCTGCCCGCGCCTTGCGAAACGGGAGAGCTGCTGGGCGATGTCCTCAAGGCTGATCGCCGTTTCCTCCCGCCGCTGTCCGGGATCGATGCGGCGAGTGCTGGAAAAATCTTTGTGTGCAACGGTTGCCGGAGCGCGGGGAGACGGCTCATTTTCGTCGGATTGATCGAGAATCACCGAATTGAGCCATTCGCCCAGGGTCAATCCGGAGCGCCGGGCGGCGTGTTTTGCCGCCTCCCGGACATCGGGTCCGATGCCTTTGATGCTCCATGGAATGCCCGGTTTCATTGCCTCATTCTCTCATTCTTCCGCAAGGGCCCGATCGAACGGCACGACCGCCACAAAGGGCCGGGACGGGTTTCCCCTGTGCAAAAGTTAACGGGTTTGGTAAAGATTCAGTTAAGCGGTTTTGCCATCGGCGGGAATCGCGTTTTTGCAGGAAGCATTTGAAGCGAGCGGACATGGCCGGGCCAACGTCCAGGAAAACGGAAGCGACGGCTTTTCGACCTTATGAACGCTGAACCGACGTTACGTCAACTACCGTGCTTGAGGCCACTCATCACAGGAGACTGACATGACCGTAGCAGATGCCAAGGACCGGTCGAACCGGGATCGAACCTACTCCATCACGGAACTATGCCGGGAGTTCAACGTCACCCCCAGGACGCTGCGGTTTTATGAGCAAAAGGGCCTTCTGCATCCCGCGCGGCGCGGCTGGACGCGGATTTTCAACTATCGCGACCGGGCCCGCCTGCAACTCATCCTGCGCGGCAAGAAGGTGGGATTCGCATTGGAAGAGATCAAGGAGATGCTCGACCTCTACAATCTGCGCGACGGGCAGTTGACCCAACTCCGTATCGCCTCCACCAAGATGCGCGAACGTCTGGAGGCCTTGCGCCGGCAGCGCGTCGAACTCGAAGACGCCATCGCCGACCTCGAGCGCACGGTCGTGGTAGTGGATGGCATGCTCACGGAGCGCGAAGCCGCAACGCCCAAACCCGCAAGCTCCAACTAGTCCTGCGGCATGCGCTGGGCGATCTCGATCCGGAACGGACTTGCCTTGTAGACACCCAAGACCTTCAGGTAGCTGGTGAAGAATGCCAGTTCCTCCAGGGCCAGCCGGACACCGCGGTCGGAAGGGTGGCCCTCGACATCGGCATAGAATTGCGTGGCCGAGAACTGGCCCTCGAGCTGATAGGATTCGAGCTTGGTCATGTTGACACCGTTGGTGGCAAATCCGCCCATGGCCTTATAAAGGGCGGCGGGGACGTTACGCACCCGGAAGACGAAGCTCGTCAATACCGGCCCATCGCCGGGCGCGGCTTCCTGCGGCGTGGCCGAGAGCACGAGGAAGCGCGTCGTGTTGTGGTCCTCGTCCTCGATGTCGTTGCGGACGATTTTCAGCCCGTAGATCTTTGCCGCCAGTTCGCTCGCGATCACCGCACGGG
>JBOHKD010000442.1:0-1546 GCA_050728895.1 Aestuariivirga sp. | reverse complement strand
CGTCGAGACCGCTTACGAAGAAGATGATGAGGAATTGGCCGAATTAACCCAGGAGGCGAGCGAGACGCCAAAGGCGCGCCAACCGAAACCCGCGGCGGAAACGATTGTTGCCGATCCCATTCCCAGACCCCGGCCCAAGCCGATCGAAGTTTTGATGATGGCGGCGGTAAACATGAAGATCGAGCCCGCCTCGGCCCCGCCCCCGCTCGTCGTCAAGCGGAATTCGCCGGTACAGGACAGTATTGGCGCGGTCGAAGCGGCTGAAACCATGATGGAAGCCACCTCATTCGATCCCGTCTCGAACCTCGCCGGCAAAAGCGATCTCGCCGACTCGCTCCGCGATGGCACGGTTTCCGGCGTTCCCGTCATCAAGACGATCACCGCTTCGGCGGCAGGCGCCGATCTGTTCTGGTGGCCGAAGCAGATCATTTTCAACGGCGATCAGGCGGTGCGCCGCGATGGCGCGCCCCGGCTCTTCGCCGATGGCGTGGCAGGCATTCTGCCGGGCAGTGCCGAGGCCGCGGAAACGCCCCTCGCGGTGGAATCCGCTTCCGGCAAGGGCGATCTGCTGAGTGTCAACCGGCAGGGCAAGGGAAGCTTGCCCGAGACGCTAATCGTTTCAGCCTCCAAGCCGTAGGCGGGCTAAAAACTCAATAGCTGAATCGCAAGTGGTTTAGGCTGCCGCCTCGGTTTGCGCGGGCAGCATGCCGAGGGCCTGCATGTAAATATCAAGCAGGGATTGTTCTTCCTCGCGTTCGCTGGCTTCCTTCTTGCGCAGTGACACCACCTTGCGCAGGATTTTGGTTTCGAAGCCATTGGCCTTGGCTTCGGCATAGACTTCCTTGATATCGCCGGCGATCGTCTTCTTTTCTTCCTCGAGGCGTTCAATGCGCTCGACCAGGCTGCGCAACTGGCCCTGTGCAAATGTTGTTTTCGTTTCCGCCATGACGGTCTCCCGGTTCAATCGATGTTTATAAAGTTCTCAATGGCCTTGTGCCGGTTTCTTCGGAGCGCCGTGCTGATGCCTGGCCTTCCATTCCTCGTAGGCCATGCCATAAACCCGCTGCCTTGCGGCATCGCGGCCAACTTCGAGGCCACGGGCCGAGGCTTCCTCCTCGTACCAGTTCGACAGGCAGTTGCGGCAGAAGCCCGCCAGATTCATCATCTCGATGTTGGCGACATCGGCGCGATGGCGCAAATGCTCCACGAGCCTGCGGAAGACCGCGGCTTCGAGTTCGGTTCTGGTCTTGTCGTCGATCTCCATGGCTACCGTTCCTTCATAGTGAGTTCGCGCGTTCACGCCAGCCGTTCCACCGCGTCATCCACATCTGATTTTACCAGCAATCCGGCGGATTGCCGTGGACGGGCGCGGGGACGTGCTCTAAGCCTGAAATTACGCTCGGTCATCATGTTGCCAAATTTAGCCGCCGGATTAAGACTTGTTCGGGCGCGGTTGACGGCACCCGGCCGAAAGGGAATGGTATGACCGATTCGCAAAGGATTGCGGGAGACGGCGGAATGGTTCGAAAACTGGCGTTCCTGGCTG
>JBOHKD010000441.1:0-1547 GCA_050728895.1 Aestuariivirga sp. | reverse complement strand
CCCATGTAGCGATTGTTAAGATTGATAATTTTAACGGGCAGCCCGTACTGTAGGCAGGTCGAAAGTTCCTGGATGCACATTACCAAGCTGGCCTCGCCCGTGATGCAGGCCACGAGATGATTGGGGAACGCCACCTGCACACCCAAGGCCGCCGGCAAGCCGAACCCCATGGTGCCGAGCCCGCCCGAGTTGATCCACCGCCGGGGTTGGTCAAACTTATAAAACTGCGCCGCCCACATCTGGTGTTGGCCGACATCGGACGTGATATACGCATCGCCACCAGAGAGCTCATAAAGCTGCTCGATGACATACTGGGGCTTGATGACCTCGGTGGTGCGGTCGTAACGCAGGCAATCGACGGCCTGCCATTCTTTAATTTGTCCCCACCACGCCGCCAGCACGCCCTGATCCGGTTGCGCGCCGCTTTCGCGTAGCGCCTTGATCAAATCGCGCAAGACGCTGCCCGCGCCGCCGACGATCGGTACAGCCACCGGTACGTTCTTCGCGATCGAGGAGGGATCGACATCGATATGGACGATCTTAGCCTCCGGGCAAAAGTGTTTGAGATCGCCCGTGACGCGGTCATCGAAACGCGCGCCGATGGCGATGAGCACGTCGCAGTGGTGCATCGCCATGTTGGCCTCGTAGGTGCCGTGCATCCCGAGCATGCCGATGAACTGCGGATCCGTTCCCGGATAGGCGCCAAGCCCCATCAAGGTGTTGGTGATCGGATAGCCGAGATGGCGCGTAAACTCGATGAGCTCCGCGGCGGCGTTGTCGAGCACGATACCGCCCCCGGTGTAAATCATCGCACGCTTGGCCGCGAGGATGAGCGTCACGGCCTTCTTGATCTGGCCCGGATGGCCCTTGGTGACCGGTTTGTAGGAACGCATTTCGACCGTTTCCGGGTAATGGTACTCGGCGAGATCGGCGGTGACGTCTTTCGGAATATCCACGACCACCGGACCGGGGCGGCCCGTGGTGGCGATGTAAAACGCTTTTTTGATTACGTCCGCGAGGTCGTTGACGTCTTGGACCAGGAAATTGTGCTTGACGCAGGGGCGGGTGATGCCGATGGCATCGACTTCTTGAAAAGCGTCATTGCCGATGAGATGGGTCGGCACCTGACCGGTGAATACGACCAGCGGGATCGAGTCCATGTAGGCCGTGGCGATCCCGGTGATGGTGTTGGTCACGCCGGGACCCGAGGTTACCAAGACCACGCCCGGCCTGCCGGTGGCCCGCGCATAACCGTCCGCGGCGTGGGTGGCGCCTTGTTCGTGCCGCACGAGGATGTGCTTGACGGCGTCCTGCTTATACAACGCGTCATAGATATGCAGTACGGCCCCGCCGGGATAGCCGAAAATGCAATCGACCCCTTCGTCCTTGAGGCAGCGTACGAAGATCTCCGCCCCGCGTAATTTTTCTGTCACCTCTAACACCTTTTGGGACCTTGAAATATGAGAAGCTACTGGCATTTCCGAATCAGGTCAAGCCGCTGCAATGGTGTAGAATGCGCGGCTCAAAGGGCGTCGCCGGCTCGGCCG
>JBOHKD010000440.1:0-1554 GCA_050728895.1 Aestuariivirga sp. | reverse complement strand
CTCGTACCGGGGTCGACGTAGAAATCCGGAATGCAGACAATGTCGGGCCGGGGACAATCGTCCAAGCCGAAATCCGGTTTCACCCAAATGCCGTTGGCGGCATGGAAGCCTTGCGGGTCGCGCGCCACAATATACGGGTACATGCGCTGCGCGCCGGCCTCTCCTCGCGTGATAAATGCGAAGTCGCGGCCGGGCGAAGAAAACAGGTCGAACATGCCATAGAGCGCCGAAGCGGTGTCTTCCGGCACAGCGAGAATGGCAACATTGATTCGTCCGTCTTGACCCGGCATGGCAGATATGAACGCTTTCCAGCAGATTTGACTTTAGCTCCGAACGCCGGTCCGGACTAGCCTCGAACCGTAAATTGGAGGCACGCCCCATGGCAAACGACAAGAAACAGGCCCGTCCGGCTCTCGATGACGCCACTATCGCAGACTTCCGCGCACAGCTGCGCGGCGAATTGCTCGATCCCGCCAGCACCGCCTACGACGCTACACGGGTCATATGGAATGGCATGATCGACCGGCGCCCGGATTTGATCGCTCGCTGCCGCAATGCCGCCGATGTTGCAACAAGCGTCAATTTCGCCCGCGATCATGGTCTCGTCATCGCCATCCGTTCCGGTGGCCATAATGTGGCAGGTTATGCGGTCTGCGACGGGGGCCTGATGATTGACTTATCATCGATGAACGGTGTGCGCGTCGATCCTGCCCTCGACAGGGCTTTCGTGGAAGGCGGCGCCACCTGGGGCGACGTCGATGCCGCCACCACGCCATTCGGCCGTGCCACGCCCGGAGGGCTCATCTCGGCAACCGGTGTCGCTGGGCTCACACTCTCCGGCGGCATTGGCTGGCTGCGCGGCAGCCATGGCCTCTGCGTGGATAATCTCATGGCGGCAGATGTGGTCACCGCGAATGGCAGTCCGATCCGGGCCAGCGAAACCGAAAACTCCGATCTGCTCTGGGCTTTGCGCGGCGGCGGCGGTAATTTCGGCGTCGTCACCAATTTCGAGTTCAGGCTTCATTCGATAGCACCGGAGCTTTACTTCTGTGGACCTGCCTACCCGGAGGAACGCGCCAATGAAATCCTCCCGCTGTGGCGCGACTTCATGAATAAAGCGCCGGATCAATTGAGCGGTCTTGCCGAATTCTCGACCCTGCCGGAGGACCCATCGATCCCGCGCGAAGCTTGGGGCCGCCGCGTGGTGGCGCTTGCCCATGTCTATGATGGACCTGCTGAGGAGGGCGAACGAGTGGTGGCGCCTTTACGGAATTTCGGCACGCCGCTCGTCGATTTCAGCGGCCGCATGCCCTACCGCACGATCCAGAGCCTGTACGATGCGCTGTTCCCCAAGGGCCGCGACCGTTGCTACTGGAAATCGACTTATCTGAAGGGCCTCGATGACAAGGTCATTGGCGAAATAACGGCGCAACTTGCAAAACGGCCCTCGGAAATGACTTTTGCTTCGATCTGGAAATTTGCCGGCGCGGTGCAGCGCGTCGACACCGGGGCCACCGCTTTCGGTGACCGCTCGATGCCCTATATGCTCAGCCT
>JBOHKD010000439.1:0-1567 GCA_050728895.1 Aestuariivirga sp. | reverse complement strand
GCCTTGACCAGGGCGGGAAGATTGGCGCGGGTGAGATCATGGCCGGCATTAAGGCCGAGGCCCGTTGTTTCCGCCGCCTTGCCGGTAGCGATCACGCGGTCGAGCTGGCACTTCGCCGCTGCCGGATCGCGTGCCCCGCCATAAAGTCCGGTATAAATTTCGACACGGTCGGCGCCGGCCGATTTTGCCAGCGCCGGCGCGTGGACGTCGGGATCGACAAACAGCGAAACCCGCATGCCGTTCCTGTGCAGCCGGGCAATCGTATCTTTCAGCAAGCCGATGTTCATCACGATATCCCAACCGTGATCCGAGGTTTCCTGGGATGGACCGTCGGGAACCAGCGTCACCTGGTCCGGGCGGTTGGCCTCCACAAGCTTCAGGAAGCGCTCGTCGGGATAGCCCTCGATATTGTATTCGCGGGCCGGAAACTCGTCGCGGATCAGATCGCGGAGCACCGGGATATCGGCGGCCCTGACATGGCGCTCATCGGGACGCGGATGAACTGTCAAGCCCGCAGCTCCCGCCTCAAGCGCAATCCGCCCGAGTCCCTCCAGCGATGGCCACGGCACTTCGCGCCGGTTGCGCAAATAGGCGATGGCATTGACGTTGACGGACAATTTGCACGGCATACTCCGTCTATAGCCGCCAAATGGACCGGCAAAATGATCCGGTTTCAGGAAATAATGTCAGACCGCTTGTATTGTCTTCTCCCGCTTGGCGGGAGAAGAAGGGGCCCGTTGCGCAAGCAACGGGGAGATGAGGGCACGCCGACATGGATTCCAGCTTTCGCTGGAATGACGGAATTTGATTGCCCTCAAACCTTCATTCCCTCCACGCCACGTGAAATGCCGGCCACACCGGTGCGGGCCACTTCGACGAGGCCCAAAGGGACCATGAGCGAGATGAACTGCTCGACCTTGTCGGTCTTGCCGGTGATCTCGAAGATGAAGCTGGTGGGGCCGGCATCGATGACCTGGGCGCGGAAGGCTTCCGCCAGCCTGAGCGCCTCGGCGCGCTTTTCGCCCTTGCCTTCGACTTTTACCATGGCGAGTTCGCGCGTCAGCGCATTGCCGGAGACCGTGAGGTCGGCCACCGAATGGACCGGCACCATGCGCTCAAGCTGATGCTTGATCTGCTCGATCGCGTTTGGCGTGCCCGTGGTGACGATGGTGACGCGCGAGACATGCGCCTCGTGCTGTGTCTCGGATACGGTAAGCGACTCGATGTTGTAGCCCCGCCCCGCGAACAGGCCGATGACGCGCGCCAGTACGCCCGGCTCGTTGTCGACAATCACCGTCAGAGTGTGGGTTTCGGCGGCGGGTTTCGCGCTGTCGAGAAAATAGGCGGACCCCGTGGATGGCAGATGAGGTTTCATGTCATTTCTCCTTAAACCAGCATCTTGCCCTTGGCATCGATGGCGGCGCCCACGTCTTTATCGGGAACGTCCTCGCCCATCAGCATTTCATTGTGTGCCTTGCCGGAAGGTATCATCGGGAAGCAATTGGCCAGATTGGCGACGCGGCAATCGAAGATTACCGGATGCGGCGTGGCGATCATTTCCTCGATC
>JBOHKD010000438.1:0-1570 GCA_050728895.1 Aestuariivirga sp. | reverse complement strand
GCAATCGTGCCCGGCCCCGATTTCCCGACCGGCGCCATGATCCTCGGCCGCGCCGGCATCAAGTCCGCCTTTCACACGGGGCGGGGCTCCATTGTCATGCGCGCCAAGGTGCACACCGAGGAATTGCGCAAGGAGCGCGAGGCGCTGATCGTCACCGAGATTCCCTACCAGGTCAACAAGGCGGTGATGATCGAGCGCATGGCCGAACTGGTGCGCGAAAAGAAGCTCGAAGGCATCTCGGACATTCGTGATGAATCTTCCCGCGAAGGCATGCGCGTGGTGATCGAGATCAAGCGCGATGCCATGGCCGATATCGTGCTCAACCAGCTTTATCGCTTTACCGCCCTGCAATCGACCTTCGGCATCAACAATGTGTGTCTCACGGGCGGCCGCCCCGAGATCATGAATTTGAAGGATCTGATCCAGGCATTCATCGCCTTCCGCGAAGAGGTGGTGACGCGGCGCACCAAGTTCCTGCTCACCAAGTCGCGCGACCGGGCTCATATTTTGGTGGGCTTGGCGATCGCGGTGGCGAATATCGACGAGGTGATCGTTCTCATCCGCCGCTCGAAGGATGCCGCTGAAGCCCGCGAAGCGCTGATGGGGCGCACCTGGCCCGCCAAGGACATGGCGCCGCTCATCACGCTGATCGCCGATCCCCGTCACCGGCTGTCGGGGGAGGGCACTTACAGGCTCTCCGATGATCAGGCCCGCGCCATTCTCGATCTCCGCTTGCAGCGCCTCACGGCCCTTGGCCGCGACGAAATCGCCGAGGAACTGGAAAAGCTTGCCAAGGAGATCGCCGACTATCTCGACATCCTGCGTTCGCGCCCCCGGGTGATGACGATCATCACCGATGAGTTGAAGGCCATCCGCGATGAATTCGCCACACCACGCCGCACCGCGATTGTCGAGAACGAGGGAGAGGTCGAGGATGAAGACCTCATCCAGCGCGAGGACATGGTGGTGACGGTTAGCCACGCGGGCTATGTGAAACGCGTGCCGCTGTCGGCTTACCGCGCCCAGCGCCGCGGCGGCAAGGGCCGCGCCGGCGTTCAAATGCGCGAGGAGGATTTCGTCACCAAGCTGTTTGTCGCCAGCACCCACACGCCGATCCTGTTTTTCTCCTCCGCCGGCATGGTCTATCGCCTGAAAGTCTGGCGGCTGCCGCTTGGCAACCCCCAGGCGCGCGGCAAGGCGCTCATCAATCTACTGCCATTGGCGCAGGACGAGCGCATCACCACCGTTATGCCGATGCCCGAGGACGAGACTACCTGGGGCCGGCTGCAACTGATGTTCGCCACCCGCTCCGGCAGCGTGCGGCGGAACGAACTTTCCGATTTCGAGAACATCAATCGCGCCGGCAAGATCGCCATGAAGCTCGACGAGGGCGACCAGATTGCCGGTGTCGAGATTTGCTCGGCCACCGACGATGTGCAATTGACCGCCGCCCGGGGCCAGTGCATCCGCTTTGCCGTCGATGACGTCCGCGTGTTCAAGGGCCGCGATTCAACCGGCGTGCGTGGGCTACGCCTTGAGGCTGGCGACAAGGTTATTTCCATGGCCATCC
>JBOHKD010000437.1:0-1586 GCA_050728895.1 Aestuariivirga sp. | reverse complement strand
CATTTGACTGGCTCCATCACGGCATCAAGGTTCAGTTGATCGCAAAAGTCCATGAATTCGCCGCGTAAGGCCGCGATGGAGGTATTGGTCGGCACACTGATGGTGACGTGGAGGGAGAACATCGGCGTGCCGGTATGCGCCGCGGAATAGCTTCCGGTATACATTTCTTCGATATTGATATCACGGGTGGAAAAAAACTGGGCGATATCATGCACGATGCCGGGATGATCGATCGATACCACCTCCACCGCATAGGGCATCATATTGCCCAGCTTTTTACGCGCGTCGGTACGCTTGGAACTGATCGTGAGCCCCAAGCTGTCCGCTAGCCGAGGCACCATGCTCTCGATTTTCGCCACCGCATCCCAGGTTCCGGCAAGCAACAAAACCATCGCGAACTCGCCGCCCAGAACGGTCATCCGGCTATCCAGGATGTTGCAGCCACAGTCCTTAACCGCCTTGGAAAATTGGTGCACCAGCCCGGATCGGTTGCTGCCGATCGCGGAGATGACAAGATGATTCTGTACCACGGTGGTCATCGACAAGAGTTTGGCGGACCCGGGAAGTATAGCCGAGATTGTGCATTGAAAACCCATGCCCCGGCAAGGGCGGTTCGAGCCGCCCAAGGCAATCGGACCGTTCTTGTCAAGGTAGTCATTGGAACGTACTATGGCCGGCACCTAAAAGTGGGAAGGCATTCGTTTCATGTTTCGAGGCAGTATGGTGGCGATGGTAACGCCGATGGAGACTGGGATCAGTCCCGACGTACCCATCGATTGGAAGGCCTTGCAAGAGCTCGTGGAGTTTCATATCACCGAGGGTAGCGATGCGATCGTCGCCGTCGGCACCACCGGCGAGTCGGCCACGGTCGACGAGAAAGAGCATTGCGAGGTGATTCGCCAGGTGGTGCGGCAGGTGCATAAGCGCATCCCGGTGATCGCCGGAACGGGCGCCAATTCCACGACCGAGGCCATTCGGCTGACCGCGTTCGCGCGCGAAGCGGGGGCCGATGCCTGCCTCCTGGTCACCCCCTATTACAATAAGCCGACGCAGGAAGGGCTTTTCCTGCACCACAAAGCCGTGGCCGAGGCCGTGGCCATCCCGCAAATTCTTTATAACGTGCCGGCACGGACCGCGTGCGACATGCTGCCCGCGACCGCCGGCCGCCTGTCCCGTATCCGCAACATTATCGGCATCAAGGAAGCGACCGCCGATCTCAGCCGGGTGGCGTCGTTGCGCGAGCATTGCGGGGGCGGCTTCATGATCGTGAGCGGTGATGATGCGACGGCGATGGAATTTATCATGCGCGGCGCGCAAGGCGTGATTTCGGTAACCGCCAACGTGGCGCCGCGAGCAATGCACCTCCTGTGCGCACGCGCTTTGGCGGGCGATCGGACGGGCGCCGAGACACTCAACGCGACGCTGGCGGGCCTGCACCGGGAATTGTTTTCGGAGTCTAACCCGATACCGGCGAAATGGGCTCTAAACCAAATGGGTTTGGTCAAGAAGGGCATTCGCCTGCCCTTGACCTGGCTCGCCGAGGCGTACCACGGCCATGTGCGGGCGGCGATGGAACAAGCGGGGCT
>JBOHKD010000436.1:0-1601 GCA_050728895.1 Aestuariivirga sp. | reverse complement strand
GCCGGAAACAGCCTGGAACCCGAAAGTTCCTGCCGCCCCTATTCGGTCTTGCTCCCGGTGGGGTTTGCCCTGCCGCCGCCGTTGCCGGAAGCGCGGTGCGCTCTTGCCGCACCATTTCACCCTTGCTCTTGGGATTGCTCCCCGAAGCGGTATAATTTCTGTGGCACTTTCCCTGGGGTTGCCCCCGCCGGGCGTTACCCGGCACCGTGTTTCCATGGAGCCCGGACTTTCCTCCCCCGCGCCCTTTCGGGCCTAGCGGCAGCGGTCATCCGGCCGACTGGCCGGGCTGGAGTTAGGCCCGGAGGGCTCCGCCGTCAACTGAAACGGGAAGCCCTTCCCCGCTCCCCTGGGAGCCTGTACACACGGAGTCCTCCCTCGGATTGTTCCGTCATGATGTCCCGCCTTGTGCTCTCCATTTTCCTGGCCGCCTGGGTTTCCACGACCGCCGCTGCTCAGGAACGGCAATGGAGCCTCGATGCTGGCGATGAAGATGCCTATCTGGTGTTCGGCGTGCCCGAAACCGACGATGTCGGCATCAGCTTCTGGTGCGCCATGAAAACCGGTGAGGTGAACATTTTCGTCCCCGAAGCGGACCCCGCCATGAAACCCGGTGAGACGGTGCCATTCAGCGTCGTCGCTGGACAGACGGTGGCAAAGCTCGAAGGCCGGACCACCGCCAATGAGATGTCGGGCACGGCCAGTCTTGAAGCTAAAGTCTCCAGCCGTCATCCCCTCTTCGAGGCCCTGCGGAAGGCGGACCGCTTCAAGATTATCGTGGGAAAACAAGAAACGATTTATCCCCTGATCGATGCCGATGTGGATGCGCTGCTGAGGCTGTGCGGCAAGCAGTGATCAATCCCGCAAGGCGGCCACAAGGCGCGCCAGGGTTTCAACCGTCGAACGATCCGCCATGCCATCGATGCGCTGCGTTCGGAAATGCCTTTGGAAAGCGCTCACGGCATTCTGGGTTGCGATGTCGAATTCTCCATTCAAGGGCACGCCGTATCCGTAAGTCTCCAACAGCGCTTGCAGACGGCCGACTTCCGGGCCGCGATCGCCCAATTGCGACACGGGTCCCTGCGCGATGGCGGCCGGTTCCACCCAATGACCGATGCCTTCGCGATGCAGACGCGCCCAGTCGAATTTTTCACCGGGATCGATCTTGCGGCCCGGCGCCACATCGGAATGGGCAACGATATTGCGCGGGCGAATGTCATGCCGCTTGCCAATGTCACGGCAGAGCGCGATGACGGCTTCAATCTGCGCGTCGGGAAAATCCGGATAGCCCATTGCGTGGCCGGGATTTTGAATCTCGATGCCGATGGAGCGCGTATTGGTATCGGCATCTCCGCGCCAATGGGATAAACCCGCATGCCAAGCGCGCATCTCCTCACCCACCATCTGGATGATGCCGCCATCCTCTTCCACCAGATAGTGACAGGAAACGCCCGAAGCCTTGTTGCACAGCCAGGCGCAAGCGGCGGCGGCGCTCTCCATGCCGGTATAATGCAGCACGATCATGCCGGGACGCCTCCCGCCAGGCCGGGGCTCGATATTCGGCGACGCCGCGAAAACCCGCGCCAGGGCTGAGCGGGTCATGG
>JBOHKD010000435.1:0-1607 GCA_050728895.1 Aestuariivirga sp. | reverse complement strand
ACACTGAGGTGCAAGGCGTAAGCCGAGCCTCGAAGGGTCATTCCACAGTCACCGATTTCGCCAGGTTGCGGGGCTGGTCCACATCGGTACCGATGAACACGGCGGCGTGATAGGCGATCAACTGCACCGGAATGGCATAGAGCAGCGGGCTGATAAAGGGATGCGCCTGGGGCACGCGAATGCGCTGGAAGGTGTGGTGGCCATTGGCCTCCAGGCCGGAAACGTCCGTCAACAGAACAATTTTGCCGCCGCGCGCCGCCACCTCCTCCATGTTGGAGACGGTTTTTTCGTAGAGATCGTCGCGGGGGGCGATGACGATGACCGGCACGTTTTCGTCGATCAAGGCGATGGGACCATGCTTCAGCTCGCCCGCCGCATAGCCTTCGGCATGAATGTAGGAAATTTCCTTGAGCTTGAGCGCCCCTTCAAGGGCAATCGGATAATTGATGCCGCGGCCCAAATAGAGCACGTCGCGGGCGCTGGCGATCTCGCGCGCCACGGAGGCTATGTGTTTCTCGCTTTTGAGGATTTCCGCCATGTGGCGGGGCGCCTCGATGAGGGCGCCGACGAGTTCGCGCTCCTGCTCGCGGCTGACGAATCCGCGCGCCTTGCCCGCCATGATGGCGAGACAGGCGAGTGCGGCAAGCTGGCAGGTGAAGGCTTTGGTCGAGGCCACGCCGATCTCCGGCCCGGCGTAAGTGCGGAGCACCAGTTCACTTTCCCGCGCGATTGTCGATTCCGGCACGTTGACAATGGCGACCGTGTGCTGCCCTTGCGCCTTGCAATAGCGCAGGGCTGCCAGGGTATCGGCGGTTTCGCCGGATTGCGAGACGACAATGGCGAGGCCGTTTTTCGGCAAGGGCGCCTCGCGGTAGCGGAACTCGGAAGCGACATCGACCTCGGTGGGCAAACGCGCCACCTTCTCGAACCAGTATTTGGCCGTGAGGCCGGCATACGAAGCGGTGCCACAGGCGGTGATGGTGATGCGGTCCAGCGTCTTGAAGTCGAAGGGCAGTTTTTCCGGCAGGCGCACGCAGCGCTCGGCGAAATCCACATATTCGGCGAGCGTGTGACCCACGACTTCCGGCTGCTCGGCGATTTCCTTGGCCATGAAATGCCGGTGATTGCCCTTGTCCACCAGCATGGAAGAAGCTTGCGAGAAGCTCATGGGGCGGATGACCTGACGGTTCTCGCCATCGAAAATTTCAAGCGAGGTGCGGGTGAGCACCACCCAGTCGCCGTCCTCAAGATAGGTGATGCGGTTGGTGAAGGGCGACAGCGCAATGGCATCCGATCCCAGATACATTTCGCCTTGCCCGTGACCAACCGCGAGTGGCGGACCGTTGCGAGCGCCGATCAGCAGATCGTTTTCCCCCCTGAACAGAATCGCCAAGGCAAAGGCGCCTTCGAGCCTCTTTAATACATCGCGCACCGCCTGGCGCGGCGATTTGCCTCTCGCTCGTTCCCGGGCGATGAGCTGAGCCACTACTTCCGTGTCGGTCTGGGTGGTGAAGATGGCGCCACCTGCCTCCAGTTCTTCCTTCAGTATACGGAAGTTTTCGATAATGCCGTTGTGAACGATAACCACATCGCCGGCGATGTGAGGA
>JBOHKD010000434.1:0-1609 GCA_050728895.1 Aestuariivirga sp. | reverse complement strand
CGTCGTGGCTGATTGCCAGAACTTTGGCCGATTCCAGTCTGGGCTGGATCGTGGAGATTCTCATCGCCACGGCTTTCATCGCCCACCATTCCCTGCGCGAGCATGTGGAAGCGGTTTACCAGTGTCTCGGCGCATCGGATGAAGAGGGCCGCATGGCCGTCAGATTGATCGTCGGCCGCGATCCCGGCCAGCTTGATGAATCGGGCGTGACAAGGGCGGCGCTCGAAAGCCTGGGCGAGAATTCCTCCGATGCCATCGTGGCGCCCGTCCTCTGGTATGCCCTCCTCGGGTTGCCGGGCATCGTGCTTTACAAGGCCATCAACACGGCGGATTCGATGATCGGACACAGATCGGAGCGCTATTTGAATTTCGGCTGGGCCGCGGCGCGTCTCGACGATCTTGTCAATCTGCCGGCCGCAAGACTTAGCGGACTTCTTTATGCCGGTGCCGCGGCGTGGGAATCGAAAGCGTATGGCGAGGCAGCACTTCGCACCATGTGGCGCGATGCGCGCAAGCATGTGTCTCCCAATGCCGGCTGGCCGGAAGCAGCACTTGCCGGAGGTCTCGGCGTGAAACTCGGCGGGCCTCGCTCCTATGATGGACGAAAAATTGAACTCGCCTGGATGGGCGACGGGCGCTTCGATCTCAACCGGCACGACATTCTGGCGGGGCTCAGCCTTTACGACCGCGCCATGACCTTGCTTTTGCTGTTGGCGCTCTTTTGTTTCGTGCTTTCTTGAGCACCCTCGGCAATCCCGCCGTAACGAAGATCACTTCATCGGCCACTTCGGCGATTCGCTGGTTGGCAATACCCTGCTGATCGCGGAACGCCCGCGCCAGGGCGTTTTCCGGCACGATGCCGGAGCCCACCTCATTCGACACCACGACGATCCGGGATTTGGACCGTGCCAGGGCTTCGCACAATCGGGTGATCTCGGCATCGGCGCCGCGCCCATGATGCATGAGATTGCCGATCCACACCGTAATGCAATCGATGAGAACGAAACCTGCCTTGCAAGCCGCAAGGGCCTCGGCAAGATCGAGCGGCGCCTCGCATGTTTCCCAGCCCACGCCCCGCTGGTGGCGATGCTTGGCGATGCGCCCGCGCATCTCATCGTCGAAGGCTTGCGCGGTGGCGATATAAGTTTTGCGGCCCCGGTGTTTCGCAGCCAATCCTTCCGCATAGCGGCTCTTGCCGGAACGCGCACCGCCGAGAACGAAAGTCACCTGGTTCATTCCGGCACCTTTGGAATGCGCGAAATAAAGTGCCCGCGCATGGCATCGGGCCAAATGCGGAAAGGCACCTCGCCCGTCTCGCTCGCCCCATGCAATTCGAACCAGTCGAGGATGGCTTCGGCCTGGGCGCGTGTGGGCGCATGATCGCCAGTGAAATAGCTGAAACGGTTGTCGTCGCGCAGGAAAACACTGCAATGGCGCTTGCAGTTCCACAGGCAGGCCTGGGTCTGGATGTCGATGCCGGTCCCCCTTTCAGCCAGCGCGTCCCGCATATGGGCGATCAGCGTTTCGCCCCCCGTGCGGCCATCGGGCCCGGTTTTCTCCTCGGGCGAATGGCGGCAGGTGGTGCATAGAACAATGGGGCGCATGAGTT
>JBOHKD010000433.1:0-1610 GCA_050728895.1 Aestuariivirga sp. | reverse complement strand
GGGCGTCATCGGGGATGCCGATGAAGCTGTCAAAATCGCCGGGCAAATCGGCTATCCGGTGATGATCAAGGCTTCCGCCGGCGGCGGCGGCAAGGGCATGCGCATCGCGCACTCAGCGGCTGAGGTGAAGGACGGCTTCACGCGCGCCAAATCGGAGGCCAAATCCTCCTTCGGCGATGACCGCGTGTTCCTCGAGAAATTCATCGTCAATCCGCGCCACATCGAAATTCAGGTGCTGGGCGACAAGCATGGCAACATCATCCATCTGGGCGAGCGCGAATGCTCGATCCAGCGCCGCAACCAGAAAGTCGTGGAGGAAGCGCCTTCACCGCTGCTCGATGCCAAGACGAGGGCGGCCATGGGGACGCAGGCCGTGGCGCTCGCCAAGGCGGTTGGCTATGATTCCGCCGGCACGGTCGAATTCGTCGCGGGACAGGATAAATCCTTTTTCTTCCTCGAGATGAATACGCGGCTCCAGGTCGAGCATCCGGTGACGGAGCTGATCACCGGCATCGATCTTGTCGAACAGATGATCCGCGTGGCGGCGGGAGAGAAGCTGGCGATCAAGCAAGGCGATGTCACGTTCAAGGGCTGGGCCATCGAATCCCGCATCTATGCGGAAGACCCGTATCGCGGCTTCCTCCCTTCGACGGGGCGTCTGGTCAAATATCGTCCGCCAGCGGAGCAGAACGATAACGGCATCACCGTGCGCAACGATACGGGTGTGCAAGAGGGCGGCGAGATTTCGATCTGGTATGATCCGATGATCGCCAAGCTCTGCACCCATGCGCCGACGCGCGGCGATGCAATTCTTGCGATGGCTTCCGCGCTCGACGGCTTCTACATCGACGGCATCCGGCACAATGTGCCGTTTCTTTCCGCCATCATGCAGGTGCCGCGCTGGATCACCGGCACGCTATCGACGGGTTTCATCGCCGAGGAATTTCCTGACGGCTTCCACGGCGCGGCGCTGACGCCGGAACTTTCGGAACGGATGGCGAAGGTCGCCACGATCCTCGATCACATCGAAAACCGCCGCAAGCGCAAGATCGACAATCAGATGAACGGCCATGTCGGGCGTCACGCGGCGCAGCGCGCCGTCAGGCTAGGCAAGGAATGGCGAGATGCCGAAGTGACGGCGGAGACCGATTACATTGCCGATCAATGCGGCTGGTTTCCCGGCGTTCCGGTATTTAGGGGAGAAATTTCGGGACAGGATGTAACGGTGCAAGTACGCCCCATCCTCAATGGCTACCGCCTGAGCCATCACGGCGTGGTCATCGATGCTTACGTGTTCAACAGCCGCGAAGCCGAGCTCGTGAGACTGATGCCGGAGAATGTGGCCGCCGATACCTCGAAGAAACTCCTGTGTCCGATGCCGGGCCTCGTCATCGCGATTTCCGTGGGCGAGGGGCAGGAGGTGAAAGCGGGCGACGCGCTGGCCATCGTCGAGGCGATGAAGATGGAAAACATCCTGCGCGCCGAGCGCGACGTGACGGTGAAGAAAGTCAACGCCAAGAAAGGCGACAGTCTTGCGGTTGACGCCGTGATCATGGAATTTGCGTGAAGGCTTTCAGCGGCGCCTTTCCCACTTTCGTCATGCCCGGACT
>JBOHKD010000432.1:0-1614 GCA_050728895.1 Aestuariivirga sp. | reverse complement strand
GCCATAGGCCTGCCCGCCCGGCTCCTTGCGTCCCGAGCGGCCCACGGCCGCATCGAGCGGATAATCGGGGTCGAGGTTCTTCTTGACCAGATAGAATTCGAGTTCGGGAGCGATAATCGGCCGCCAGCCTTTGTCCGTATAGAGTTGCAACACCCGCTTCAGCACATGGCGGGGAGAAATCAGCACCGGCTCGTCGTTGAGATGGAAGGCATCGCAGATCACCTGTGCGGTAGGCTCCGTGTACCAGGGAACGAAGCGGATCGTCTCCACGTCGGCCTGCATGTAGATGTCGATGGCGGAATCGCTGACGGCCTTGGTGTCGGTCGTGTAGCGGCCGTTGATCGTCAGTGTAAAGACTTCTTCCGGAACGCGCAGGCCCCGGGACCGGTTGCCTTTCAGGAATTTCTTGGGCGGCAGGATTTTGCCCCGCGCGGTGCCGGACATATCGGCGACCAGGCATTCGACTTCGCTGATCTTGTTTTGGCCGATCCATTCCTCGAAGCGCGACTGCGACATGATACCCTGGCAATTGTTGGCAATAGCACAGTCTAGCCCGGCAACTTGACGTTTCCAAAGGGGGAGGGCTAAATCATTCAAATTATGCCTAAATCCCTTGATTCCGTATCGTATTATGCCGCCGTAGCGCCCGCTCCCCCAAGCCACCCGCCTCTTGCCGGCGACATCGCGGTCGACGTTTGTATTGTCGGCGCTGGATATACGGGCCTTTCCGCCGCCCTTGAGCTGGCCGGGGCGGGTTATAAGGTGGTGGTACTGGAAGCCCGCAATGCCGGTTATGGCGCCTCGGGACGCAATGGCGGGCAAATCTGCACGGGTTTTTCCTCGGGCCAGGAGAAGATCGAGGCCCAGCTTGGCAAGACGGACGCGCGCAAATGTTTTGCGCTGGCGGAAGAGTCGAAGGCGCTGTTGCAGGAGAGGATCGCGCGCCATGCGATCGATTGCGATCTTGCGTGGGGTTACCTGCATGTCATACCCAAGGCCAACCAGTTCGACGATCTCAAGGCCTGGAAGGATGAGCTCGATGCGCTGGGATATGCCGGGACATCGGTCCTGAACAAGATGGAGCTTGAGGAAAAGCTCGGCACGCGCGCCTACCACGGGGCGCTCCGTGACGGAGGTGCCGGGCATTTCAATCCCCTCAGCTATTGTCTGGGCCTGGCGCGGGCGGCGATTGCCGCGGGTGCTGTCATTTATGAACAGTCGCGGGTGACAGGCATCGAGATGGACGCCACAGTTGTGGCGCGCACCGCCCATGGCACTGTCAGGGCGAAATTCATGATCGTCGCGGGCAATGCCTATCTCGGCCGCACCGTGCCGGAGCTTTATGGCCGGGTGATGCCGGTCGCGAGCTACGTCATCGCCACCGAACCTCTGGGCGAAAGCAGGGCGCGTTCCCTGATCCGCGATGGCGAGGCGGTCGCCGACACCAATTTCATTCTCGACTATTTCCGGCTGACCGGGGACACGCGGCTCCTGTTCGGCGGGCGCGCCAGCTATTCGACACTGGAGCCCGCCAATCTCGCCGCCTATATGCGGCCGCGCGTGACGGCGGTGTTCCCGCAACTTGGGCAAACGAAAATCGACTACGCCTGGGGC
>JBOHKD010000431.1:0-1614 GCA_050728895.1 Aestuariivirga sp. | reverse complement strand
GCGCTGGACATAATCAAAAGCTCTTAACCCATGACCCGGGAGAACGCAATGTTGACACAGCCACCGGCGATAAAACATGTCCGCCCCGGCGGGGGTGGAATCCCCAAGGCCCTGCCGAGGCTGAAACACAGGAGATGATCGAATGAAGAAACTCATACTTGCCGCTGCCCTGACCGCCGCCATGGTCTCGCCGGCTTTCGCCAATCAATGCCCGACACTGATGGGCAAGATCGATGAAGCCATGAAGACGGCCACCGTCGACGACGCCACCAAGACCAAGATCATGGCACTCTACGACAAGGGCAAGGCCGAGCATGAGTCCGGCGACCATGATGCTTCGGTCACCGACCTCACCGAGGCGTTGAAACTGCTCGGCATCTAGCCTTCCCAAAATCTCGACTGTTGCAGGGGCGGCATGACCGCCCCTGTCTTTTGCGGCAACGGAAAGGCGGGGGCGGCGACCGGCCAAGTTCGGTCACAGTTTGCTGGCATGGAGCGATTCAGGCATAAAAGAGCGGGATCATTCCGCCCAAGGGGAACCATGAAGACCATCGTTTACGCCATCGCCATCCTCGTAGCGTTTTCGGCCCCTGCCCTGGCCGATCAATGCCAGGACGACATCGCCCTGATCGACGGCGCCCTTGCGGCCGAAGAACTCGGCCCCGACGAGCGCGCCCAGCTCGAGGACATGCGCAATCAGGCGGTGCAGCTTTGCGGCGCCGGCAACATCCAGGAAGGCCTCGATGTGACCGGCGAAGCCAAGGCCATGCTCAATATCCAGTAAACGCCACGACCGCGAAGGCAATGGCCGCCATTGCCGATAGCCAAACACCCGATACGAAAAGGCCGAGGCGCGGCAGCAGCGCCTGGTCTCCGGTGCGCGCGATACGGCCCGCCGTCATGCGCGCGAGACCGTGGGAGAGTGTCAGCGTCACGACGAAGACCAGCTTCAGCAGGAACCAGTTATTCGGCTGCTCGGCGGAGTGATCCAGAAACCATAAGCCTAACCCCGTGATCCAGATGATCGCGATGACGGCATCCGCCATCCGCGCGAGTTGACGCCGGAGACTGGCGAGCGCCGCGCGCCCCTCGCCCGTCTCATTGGCGGCGAGACCAAGATTGACGCTGTTGGAAATGCTCATGCCGGTGCCGGTGGCAATTGCGATCAGATGGACAATCAGCAGGAGCGTGCGCATTCAATTCCCCAACCCGTCATTCCGGCGAAAGCCGGAATCCATGTCCGCCATGGACCCCGGCTTTCGCCGGGGTGACGGAAAAAGAAATTAGATGTCTAGCACACCTTGCATGAGTTGCACGGCCTGACCCGCGACCCTGACCGCCGTAAGCTTGCCCTTGCTAACATCGGCTTCGAGATGAAGATCGGAGGGCCTGCCCATCTCATAGCCCTGCTCCAGTTCCCAGCCATGCGTGCCATCGGCAAGTTTTTCGGCCTTGCGAAGCTGGGCGGCGAAAAGCGCCGTGGCCGAACCAGTTGCCGGGTCTTCGGGAATGCCGGCGGTAGGCGCATACATGCGGGCGCGGAATGTGGTTTTCGGATGATCGCCGCCCCGCGTGTAAAGATACGCCATATCGACGCCGAGATTTTTGACAATG
>JBOHKD010000430.1:0-1623 GCA_050728895.1 Aestuariivirga sp. | reverse complement strand
GCGCCCCCCATGGCACGCCATATAAGGGCATCGACAACCGTATTCACGGCTCCGCGCCCGATGCCTTCCGTGCGGCACTTGCCTCCGATAGAGATTGGCTCGGCCATTGGGATTTCGATATGGGCGGCCCGCTCCTGCGGCGTGGCCTCAAGATCGCCGATCTCGGCAATCTCGCCACCAAGCCGGGAAGTGGCGCCCAAAACCGCAAGCTGATCGAAACTTGCACCCACCGCATTCTTGAGGCAGGTGCCGTGCCTATCATGTTCGGCGGCGATGATTCGACGCCAATTCCCTTCATCGCCGGTTTCGCCGGCAGCCCGCCTACCACCATCCTGCAAATCGATGCCCATATCGACTGGCGCGAGGAACGCTACGGCGAACGCCTGGGCTTCTCGAGCACCATGCGAAGGGCTTCGGAGCAGCCCCATGTCTGGCGGATCGTGCAGGCGGGTGCCCGTGGGCTCGGCAGTGCCCGCACCCAGGAAGTGAACGACGCCGTGAAGTGGGGCTCGCGCATCGTCACCGCGCGCGATATCCATAAATCGGGAATCGAGGCGGTGCTTGAACATATTCCCGAAGATTCGGATTGCGTGATCTCGCTCGACCTCGATGCCCTCGATCTCTCGCAGATGCCGGCCGTCGCCTATCCTACTCCCGGCGGGCTCACCTACACGCAAGTGCTGGAACTCATTGAGGGTGTCGCGCGGAAGGCGCGGATTGCCGGCTTTGCCATGGTGGAATTCGTGCCTAAGCGCGATTTGAACGGCACTGCCGCCTTCACTGCGGCGCGGCTTGTGGCGAACGTGATCGGACGGCTGGCCGCCGATTGACGACTCCGCGATGGCGCGCTAATTCAATATCAGGGGAAGCGATCTCCCCTCCAGGCGCCACGCCCAAGAATCGCAGGCTTCACTCATTCAGAAAAGGGCGCCAGCATGTCTGCTCCAAACACCATTTCACCCGTGAAACTGAACCGGCTCACCGGCACGGCTGCGGCCCCAGTCATCATCGATGTCCGCAATGATGAAGATTTTACCGCCGATCCCCGGATGATTCCCGCATCGCTGCGGCGAAGCCACGCAACCGCCGCCGATTGGGCGCCAACCTTCTCCGGCCGTACCGTGGTGGCCGTTTGCCACCACGGTGCGAAACTGAGCCAAGGCACCGCCGCCTGGCTCCGGCATGAGGGCGCGGATGCGATTTCACTCGAAGACGGCTTCGAGGGCTGGAAGGCAGCGGGATATCCTTTAATCCCTGGCGCGAAGATTCCGCCGCGCGATGCCCAAGGCCGCACCGTCTGGGTGACGCGGGCGCGGCCCAAGATCGACCGCATCGCTTGCCCGTGGCTGATCCGCCGTTTCGTCGATCCTGCCGCCGTATTTCTGTTTGTGGCGCCGCCGGAAGTGGCCGCCGTGGCTGACCGGTTCAACGCGACAGCCTTCGACATCGAAGACACATTCTGGAGCCACCGGGGCGAGACCTGCACCTTCGACACGATGATTACCGAATTCGGCCTCGCCACCGAGGCGCTGCTGCGGCTCGCTACCATCGTGCGCGGGGCCGACACGGCAAGGCTCGATCTTGCACCGGAAGCGCCGGGGCTGCTCGCGGCATCTCTCGGTC
>JBOHKD010000429.1:0-1632 GCA_050728895.1 Aestuariivirga sp. | reverse complement strand
GGGCTCGTGGGCTCGGCATCGAAACATTTGTGGGCTCTTCCGGGCGCGTGTTCCCCACCGATCTCAAGGCCGCGCCCTTGCTGCGCGCCTGGCTCCGCCGGGTGCGCCGGGCCGGCGTGCGATTCCACATGCGTCATCGGTGGTCCGGCTGGGATGGGCAGGGGGCTCTGTATTTTGCCACGCCAGAGGGAAACCACTCTGTCCAGGCCGATGCGGTGGTACTTGCGCTCGGCGGCGGCAGTTGGCCGAAACTCGGTTCTGATGCTTCATGGGTGCCGCTGTTGGCAGGACGCGGGCTTCACATTGTGCCGTTGCTGCCGGCGAACTGTGGCTTCGACGTGGGCTGGAGCGAGCATTTTCGGATGAAGTTTGCCGGGCACCCGGTCAAGTCGGTGGCGGTTGTTGTGCGGAATGATGCCGGGGCTGAGTCCTGGCATCCGGGCGAATTCGTGATCACGGAGACCGGAGTGGAAGGTGGCGTGATGTACGCGGTGTCCGCCTCTCTTCGCGACGAGATTCTGGCGAAGGGAGTGGCCACATTGCGCCTCGATCTGGCGCCCGATCGCGATGTGCCGCGGCTGACTCGCGACTTATCGCGGCTGCGCGGCAAACGCACGATGGCGACTCATCTTGAACGCCGGGCAGGGATCAAAGGCGTGAAGGCGGGACTGCTTCGTGAAGTGATTTCGAAAGAGGATTTTGCGGACCCGGCTCGTCTGGCTGGCGCGATCAAGGCGTTGCCGTTGCGACTCGTCGCACCGCGCCCGCTGGAGGAAGCGATCAGTACGGCTGGTGGAGTTCCATTCGAAGCGCTCGACGAACGGTTGATGATCCGTACGCTGCCAGGCATCTTCTGTGCGGGAGAAATGTTGGATTGGGAGGCGCCGACCGGAGGCTACCTGCTGACCGCCTGTTTCGCCACTGGTCAAGCGGCGGGTGCCGGGGTTGCTGCCTGGCTCACAACCAAACAGACTCCCCGCAAGGCTGGTATGTGAGCGGTTGAGCGGCTGATGAGTTGGGTATTTATTGAGAAACGACGGCAAGCCCGTTGACGGCTCCGATGGATCGGTACTTCTGGTCGCGTTGAGTGAGCAACTGAGGGAGGGAGAGGTCAATGAGCTGGGAGAGTTGATTGCTGAGGGATTTGGCGAGTCGATCGGTAATGGCATTGAGGTCCCGATGGGCGCCGCCGAGCGGTTCCGGAATCACTTCATCGACGATATGGAGGTCGACCAGGTCTTTCGCTGTCATCTTCAAGGCGGCAGCGGCATCGGGAACTTTAGCTGGATCGTCCCACAGGATGGCGGCGCAGCCTTCCGGCGAAATCACCGAATAGACACTATGCTCCAGCATGAGGACGCGATCCGAGACACCCAATGCCAGTGCTCCGCCGCTGCCGCCTTCACCGATGACGATGGAAATGATCGGGACTGGGAGCCGGGACATCACAAAGAGATTGCGGGCAATGGCTTCAGCCTGGCCGCGCTCTTCTGCGCCGATGCCGGGGTAGGCGCCAGGCGTGTCGATAAAGGTCACGATCGGGCGCCCAAACTTCTCGGCCATCCTCATGAGACGCAGAGCTTTTCGATAGCCTTCGGGGTTCGGCATGCCAAAGTTCCGTTGCATCCGTTC
>JBOHKD010000428.1:0-1637 GCA_050728895.1 Aestuariivirga sp. | reverse complement strand
CGATGCACGCCGGCTCCGTAGAAGATGGTGCGGTGCGCCCCGGCGGTTCCGGTTGACGTGCCCGCGCCGCGGGACCACACTGCCGACTCAGGGGAATGCGTGAGCGCAGGGCAACTTGCGCCACGAGAGTGGAATGCCCGGCCCTTCCCCGGGCTGGGCGGGGTGGACGGCCTCTCAAGCGGGACGGCTGTCCGAACAGGAGGGAAGATGGATCAGGGTACTGGCGGCGTGAGCTACCAAAAGGTGGACTCCAAATATTTCGAAAAACGGCAACTCAAGCGCCACGCGGGCGTTTGGTCGCTGTGGGCGCTCGGCGTCGGCGCGGTTATCTCCGGAGAGTTCTCCGGATGGAATCTGGGCCTTGCCACGGGCGGCTGGGGCGGGCTGTTCATTGCAACCATCCTCATCGCCATCATGTACTACGGCCTCGTCTTCTGCATTGCCGAAATGGCGCCCGCGCTGCCGCATACGGGCGGCGCCTACTCGTTCGCGCGCACCGCCATGGGGCCATGGGGCGGCTTCATCACCGGGCTGTGCGAAAATGTCGAATATGTCGTGACACCGGCGGTGGTGATCTTCTTCACCGGCGCGTATCTGACCGGAATTTTCGGCACTCCGGCGGGCTTCCAGCCGGTCTGGTGGGTAATCGGATACGGCGTGTTCCTGGCGTTGAACATATTCGGCGTTGCGCTGTCGTTCCGGGTGACGCTGATCGTCACCTTCCTGGCGCTGGCGGTTCTCGTGATCTTTTGGATCCTGGCCCTGCTGTCGCCGGATTTGAGTTTCGGCAAATGGGCCTTCAACATCGGACCGGACGGCAGTGCGCTGCCCGATGGAAACGGTCCCTTCCTGCCCTTCGGCTGGGCCGGGGTCGGGGCTTCGCTGCCCTTCGCCGTGTGGTTCTTCCTTGCCATCGAGGAGTTGCCGCTAGCTTCGGAGGAATCGGTCGATCCCAAGCGCGACATGCCCAAGGGCATCATCCTCGGTATGACGACGCTGCTTGCCGCGGCCTTGCTGGTGCTGTGGCTCAATCCGTCGCTGCCACAGGGTTCCGCGGCCTACGGCCATTCCGGCGAGCCGATCCTCGACGGTTTCCGCGCCATGGTGCCGGCGGGCCTCGCCAATGTTCTCTCGCTGGCGGCGGTGATCGGCCTGGTGGCGAGTTTCCACACCATCATCTTCGCCAAGGGACGGCAGATATACTCGCTGTCGCGGGCGGGCTATTTCCCGCCATTTCTGTCGCTGACCCACGGCGTCCACAAGACGCCGCATGTCGCCATGCTGTGCGGCTCGGCGGTGGCGCTGGCGATCATGCTGATCCTGTGGTTCGGCAAGGGCGCCGAACAAAGCGGCGTGATCATCGGCGGAACATTGCTCAACATGGCGGTGTTCGGCGCGATGCTGTCCTATCTCCTGCAAGCCCTGTCGTTCATCATGCTCAGGATCAAACTGCCCGACATTGAGCGGCCGTTTGTCAGCCCGTTTGGAATTGTGGGCGGCGCCGCGACGATGGTCATTGCAGCCGTTACGATCCTTTACCAACTCTCCGATCCGGTCTACCGGCAGGGTGTCCTCTGGGTGGCGGTGTGGTTTGCCGTCGCCATCGTCTATTTCGCGCTCTTCGGGCGGCGCAAGCT
>JBOHKD010000427.1:0-1640 GCA_050728895.1 Aestuariivirga sp. | reverse complement strand
ACGCTGCTCGATACGGCCATGACGATCAACGCCATGCATCCGGATTTTCTGGTGGTGCGGCACCCTTCCTCGGGCGGGGTTGAGCTACTGGCCCAAAAAGTCTCCTGCGCCGTGATCAATGCGGGCGATGGCCAGCATGAGCATCCCACCCAGGCGCTGCTCGATGCACTCACCATCCGCCGCCGCAAGGGGCGGATCGAGGGGCTCACCGTGGCGATCTGCGGCGATGTGCTGCATTCGCGCGTCGCCCGCTCCAACATTCATCTGCTCAACAAGCTGGGGGCTAGCGTGCGCGTGGTGGCGCCCTCGACGCTGCTGCCTGCCGGCATTGCCAGTTTCGGCGTCGAAGTTCACCGCAACATGGCCGAGGGTCTCGCCGGCGCGGACATCGTCATGATGCTGCGCTTGCAGCTTGAGCGCATGACGGGCTCTCTGGTGCCCTCGCCCCGGGAATATTATCGCTTCTTCGGCCTCAACGAGGAGAAGCTCAGATACGCGAAGCAGGATGCGCTGGTGATGCATCCCGGCCCCATGAACCGCGGCATCGAGATCGACTCGAACGTGGCCGATGGCGCGCAATCGGTTATCCGCGAGCAGGTGGAAATGGGAGTGGCGGTGCGCATGGCGGTGCTTGATGCGCTTTCCCGCAATTTTCCCGGTGGGGGCAACGCATGATCACGCCCGCCGCCAAAGCCACAGCCTCGCGCCGTGCCTATGTGAATGCCAATGTCGTGGCACCCGCCCAGGGTCTCAAGGGCAAAGGCGGCGTGTTGATCGAGGATGGCTGGATTCTGGCGGCGGGGCCGAAGGTGACGCGCGAGAACGCAGGATCCGGCACCGCCGTCATAGATTGCAGCGGCCTCACTCTCATTCCTGGCCTTGTCGATATGCGGGTGTTCACGGGCGAGCCCGGCACCGAATACCGCGAGACGCTGGCAAGCGCTTCGGAAGCCGCCGCCGCCGGTGGTGTCACCACCATGATCGTCATGCCCAACACCCAGCCGGTCATCGACGACGCGGCGATCGTCGATTTTATCATGCGGCGGGCCCGCGATACGGCGCTGGTGCGCGTGGCCCCCATGGCCGCCATCACCAAGGGGCTGGGCGGTGAGATGATGACCGAGATCGGCGGCCTCAAGGAAGCGGGGGCGGTGGCGATCACCGATGGTATCAGGGCCGTGGCCAATGCCAGCGTGTTCCGCCGCGCGCTTACCTATGCAAAAGACTTCGACATGCTGGTGGTGCAGCATGTGGAGGAGCCCGCGCTTTCGGCGGGCGTGATGAACGCCGGCGAGATCGCCTCGCGCCTTGGGCTTTCCGGCATCCCGGAGATGGCGGAAGTCATCATGCTGGAACGCGATTTGCGCCTCGTCGAAATGACGGGGGCGCGCTATCACGCCGCGCAGATTTCCAGCCGTCATTCGCTGGAGGTGATCCGCGCCGCCAAGGCAAAGGACCTGCCGGTCACCTGCGGCGTTTCCATCCATCACCTCAGCCTCAACGAGAACGACATCGGCGCCTACCGCACCTTCTTCAAGCTGTCGCCGCCGCTCCGCACCGAGGATGATCGCCGCGCGCTTGTCGAAGGCGTGGCCGATGGTTCGATCGACGTCATCGTTTCCTCCCACGATCCCCAAAGC
>JBOHKD010000426.1:0-1651 GCA_050728895.1 Aestuariivirga sp. | reverse complement strand
AACATAAACCCGCGCGCGGCCGACCGCCTCGCCATCGGTTTCGCGCATCGTGGGCTTAAAGGCCCCGGCAAGGTCCACATGGACCCCGGGCTTCAACCATGCGCCCCTGACAACCGGCGCCGTGGACGTGGTGACGCAAGCGACAATGTCGGCCTGGCGCACCGCGCCCTCAAGGTCGCTCACCGCCGTGGCGTTAATCCCCCCGGCCTTGAGTTCCTCAGCCAGTGCTTCCGCCTTGGCCGGAGAACGGTTGAAGATCGACACGCTGCCAATCGAGCGCACGGCGGCATGGGCGCGAACGAAATGGCGGCCCAAGGCCCCAGCCCCCACCAGCACCAGGCGCGAGGCATCTTCCCGGGCCAGATAATCGGCGGCAAGTGCTGAAGCCGCCGCCGTCCGGCGCCTTGTAAGCTCGGTCCCATCCATGAGGGCGACCGTGGCACCCGTCGCGGCCTCGATCAGCAGGTAGCTGGCCTGCACCGTAGGCAGACCCAAGTTCGCATTGTCGGTCTTCACGACGACCGTTTTGAGGCCCGTCCATTTATCCGACCAGGCAGGCATGAGCAGCAGGGTCGATGTGCCGGATATTTCGTGATGGTGCCGCACCGGCGTGGTGTAGCGGGCCCGGAAAGCCTCGCGCAGGGTCTCAACGATGTCGCGGTAGGGTGCAAGCCCGGCCAGTTGGGTAGCGGAAATAATTTTCACAAACCCCGATCCGCCACCGGCATGACGGCGCGCGTATGGGCTTCGCGTTTCAGCTCCTCATGCTCGTGCTGGCTACGCATGAGTTCGATCCGCGCGTCCCTGGCGGCCCGGCGCCACTTGCCATGGGCAAACCACGCCGCGATCCAGCCGGCGATAAGGCCTACGAAGATGCCGCCGAAGCACGCCACCCACAGGGGCGCGTGGATCGCGGCAAAGGGCGCATCGCGCGAGAAAGGATCGAAGGACACCACCACCCATTCACGGTTGGCGACGGCGAAGGCTACAACGGCGACAGCGGCCGGAAAGCCGACGATCCAGTTGAAAAGGCGCCTGAGGCTCATCAACGTTTGGCGTTAAGGCGCTCGCGCAGTTCCTTGCCGGTCTTGAAAAACGGCACGCGCTTGGCGATTACCTCGACGGCCGAGCCGGTGCGGGGATTGCGCCCCATGCGAGAATTGCGCGATTTCACGGAAAAAGCGCCGAAGCCGCGGATTTCGACCCGGTTGCCGTCCTTCATGGCGTTGATCACCTCATCGAGAATCGTGTTGGCGATGCGTTCGATGTCGCGGTGGTAAAGATGCGGACTTTTGTCGGCGATTTTCTGCACCAGTTCGGACTTGATCATGGTTCTACAATCCTCGTGATCGCGGTTTAGAGAGCAGGGTGCCAAAGGACGAGCAACCCGTCAAGCTTGGCGCTCTCGGCTCTTTGGCGAAGGCCCGCCAATCCCGTTGCCCTGAGAAGCCCATCGCCGATGGCAAAGCCCAGGCCGGTGGGATCGAGATTGGCCGACAGCGCCCAGTCCAAAACCTTTGTGTCCGCCGCGATCTTCTTCTCGCTTGCAAGCCAGGCTAACGCCTTGTCCTCGCCGCCGATCTCGTCGATGAGTTTGACCTCGGCCGCCTGACGCCCCGTATAGACGCGGCCGTCGGCCAGAACCTTGACG
>JBOHKD010000425.1:0-1652 GCA_050728895.1 Aestuariivirga sp. | reverse complement strand
ATCCAGAGCTCCGCAAAACCGCCATGGATTGCCGCGGGGATGCGCCCCTCGCAACGACGATCCAAGGCAAAGTCATCATGCGCTAGAGCATTTTTCGATCAAGCTGGGTCATATCCGCATGAACTGAAGTAGTTGGCGCATTCGGTGGGTTTGAAGATGTCGACGAGTTTGCCGATCAGGTCCCACAGGCCGCCTACGGTTCGCTCCTCCGCCTTGCGGAGCATGGCCTTGAGCTTGGAGAAGGCCTTTTCGATCGGGTTGAAGTCCGGGCTGTATGGCGGAAGGAAACGCAGGCTTGCACCTGCCGCTTCGATCCGTTCGCGCACCGAGGCGCGCTTGTGGCTCGACAAGTTGTCCATGATGACGACATCGCCGGGCCGCAATACGGGGACGAGAACGCTGGTGACATAGGCCTCGAACCAGTCGCCGTTGATCGGCCCGTCCAGCACCATTGGCGCGACCATACCAGTCATGCGTAGCCCGGCGACCAGCGTGGTGGTTTTGCGGTGACCGTGGGGATGACCCATGCGCAGGCGCTCGCCCTTGGCGCAGCGGCCATGGCTGCGGGTCATGTTGGTGGCGGTCCAGGTCTCATCGATGAACACAAGGCGCTCCGGCTCCAGATCGATCTGGCCATCGAACCAGTCGTGCCGCTGCTTCAGAACGTCGGGTCGGTCTTGCTCGATGGCGTGAGCAGTCTTTTTTTGCGCGTCATGCCCCGGCGCACGAAGAACCGGTGAAGCCCGGCCACAGAGACGTTCAGGCCGATCAGGGCCAGGCCCGCGCGCAGTTCTTCAAGCGAGATATCCTTGCGCGCCTGCCAAAGGGCCAGAATGTCCTGCGCACGCTCCTCCACCCGCCGCGAGCGCATGTCTCCACCCTGAGGTCTGGGAGCAAAGCTGCCGGTATCGCGTCGCTGCGCCTCCCAACGGATCGCCGTCGATGGCGCAACGCCAAACCGGGCCGCTGCCGCGCGGCAACTCAGCCCACTATCAATCGCCGCCAGAAGCCGGACACGCAAATCCATCGATAGTGCTTGAGCCATCCATGCCAGCCTCCTTCACCAGCACGGATTCTGAATCAGAAATCGGCCCGGAAAGGAATCCACCCGCGATTCAAAACGGTCGAAAACCGCTCTAATATACGACCTGGCATCCCGGTCAAAGGAGTTCGCGCAGATTCGCATACGCGGGCCGTAATTCGGGCTACGCTTTTTGGGGCATCGGCCATTCGCGGCAGACCCAGGCCAAGCCGAGACGCTGGCCGAGCGACTGCGCGGCCTTTAATAAATGATAGCTGGGAGCCGAGTTGTGCCAAGCGATGGCGCGAGTGTCGGGAGGAACCCTTGCACCGGCAGGGCGCTTCCTAACATTCCTTCAGAATTCGAAGGACAATGTTGCCCCGTACATTCGCGGCTCGCTCCATACGCGGAGATCCTCGAATAGTGGGGCTCCAACCCTATTGGCATCGGTCAGGTAGCGCCTGTCGAACAGATTTTTGACCCAGAACTGAAGCTGCAAATCATGCTTCGCCGCCCGCACCCCGGCGCGAAGATTGACGACCCCATAAGGTGACTGCGAGAGATCGTTCTCGGGGCGGAAATAGACCTTGGATTGATAGCGACCGTCGGCCCCGATGAAGCCGGCCAGTTG
>JBOHKD010000424.1:0-1653 GCA_050728895.1 Aestuariivirga sp. | reverse complement strand
AATGAAGCTATGCCGTTCCGCAGATGAATTGCTGGCGCAGTACCGGCTGATTGAAACGAAACGCGCCGATCTGGGCTTCGACATCGACGGCGTCGTCTACAAGGTGAACCGGCTCGATTGGCAGGGACGGCTGGGCTTTGTGTCGCGCAGCCCACGCTGGGGAATGGCCCATAAATTCTCCGCCGAGAAAGCTGTGACGGTTCTCGAAGGTATCGACATTCAGGTGGGCCGCACGGGAGCGCTAACCCCGGTGGCGCGGCTCAAACCCGTAACCGTCGGCGGTGTCGTTGTCGCCAACGCCACGTTGCACAACGAAGACGAGATCGCCCGCAAGGATATCCGCATCGGCGACACGGTTACAGTGCAGCGGGCCGGTGACGTTATTCCGCAAATTCTCGGTTTCATCGCGGAGAAGCGTCCCGCTTCCGCCAAGCCTTATGAATTTCCCCGCATCTGCCCCGTCTGCAAAAGCCATGCGGAGCGCGAGGAGAGAGCCGGTGGCAAGACCGATGCGGTGCGCCGCTGCACAGGCGGTCTCGTCTGTCCCGCACAGCGGGTCGAGCGCCTGAAGCATTTCGCTTCGCGCAATGCTTTCGATATCGAAGGTCTTGGCGACAAGATCATCGAGGAATTTTATACAGATGGCCTCATCCAGTCGCCGCCCGACATTTTTACTCTGGAAACACGCGACAAGCGTTCGCCGACGAAACTGCGCGATCGCGAAGGCTGGGGTGAAGCCAGCGCCGCCAATTTGTTCGCTGCCATCGATGCGCGGCGCGCCATAGCACTCGATCGTTTCATCTTCAGCCTTGGCATCCGTCATGTGGGCGAGACCACGGCGCGGGTTCTGGCGCGGGCCTATGGCACGGCGGAACATTTCCGCGATCAGATGATTGCGGCGGTGGATCAAGGGGCCGAGGCTTGGGCGGACCTTATTTCGCACGACGGCATAGGAGAGGTGGTGGCCGAGGCGGTCGTGCAATTTTTCGGCGAGCGCCATAATCTTGACGTCGTCAATCAACTTCTCAAACATGTGAAGGTCACGGCGCTCGAAGCCCGCAATACGGCCTCGCCCGTCGCCGGCATGACGGTCGTATTCACCGGTGCGCTCGAACAAATGACCCGCGAGGAAGCCAAAGCCATGGCCGAGCGCCTCGGCGCCAAGGTGGCCGGATCGGTGTCAAAAAAAACCGATCTGGTGGTGGCGGGGCCGGGGGCCGGCTCCAAGCTCAAGGACGCCAAAAAACACGGCGTCGAGGTGATCGACGAAGCCGAATGGTTGCGCCGCGTGAAGGGCGCAGGGCCGCCGCATGAGTGAAGCGTCACGGGATTTCCGCCAGGGCGTGGTTGATATTGCGCCGATCCTCGTCGCGGCAACGCCCATCGGCTTGCTGTGGGGAACGCTCGCGGCAGGCAAGGGGTTTCGCCACTCGAAGCGGGCCTGACGAGCGCCACGATATTCGCTGGCGCGGCGCAATTCGTGGCCATCGAACTGTGGCGGGAGCCCGCGCCTTGGCTATTGCTTACCGTCACGGTATTCATCGTCAATATCCGCCATATCCTCATGGGCGCTTCGCTCTCGCGCCACATGGGACGTATCGACAGGCGCTGGCGCCCGCTTCTCCTTTTCGGGATGGCGGATGAAAACTGGGC
>JBOHKD010000423.1:0-1656 GCA_050728895.1 Aestuariivirga sp. | reverse complement strand
AGCGGCGGAAGGCTCATGCACCATCGGCGGCAATCTCGCGACCAATGCCGGCGGCACGAATGTGCTTGCCTATGGCAACGCGCGGGACCTCGTGCTTGGGCTCGAAGCCGTGCTTGCCGATGGGCGAGTTCTTTCCGATTTATCGAAGCTGAGAAAGAACAACACGGGCTACGATCTAAAAAATCTTTTCATCGGCTCGGAAGGCACGCTTGGGATCATCACCGCGGCGGTCCTAAAACTCTATCCAAAACCCCGCGCGATCGAGACCGCCTTTATCGGCCTTGCCTCGCCCCGGGCGGCGCTCGCCCTGCTCGATCTCGCCCGCGACATGGCGGGCGGCGAAATCACCGCCTTCGAACTGATCCCGCGCATCGGCTTGGATTTTGTCCTCGCGCATTTTGACGCGCGCGAAGTTCTGTCTAGCAAGCACCCGTGGTACGTGCTGCTCGAATTGAGTTCGCAAAGCCGGCAAGGGCTTGCCGCGCGATTGCTCGCGCTCCTCGAAGCGGCGAGCGAAAAACGCATCATCGAGGATGCGGCAGTTGCCGCCTCGCTCGATCAGCGCGAAAATTTCTGGAAGCTGCGCGAACTTTTGCCGGACGCCCAGCGCCATGCAGGCGGCTCGATCAAACATGACGTCAGCGTTCCCATCGCGGATATCCCGGTCTTTCTCGAAGAGGCTGAACGCGCGGTGATGTCCGCCATGCCGGGGGCGCGGCTAGTTGCCTTCGGCCACCTCGGCGACGGCAATATTCACTGCAACGTCTCGCAGCCCATCGGCGCGGACACGAACGCGTTTTTGGCCCGCTGGGACGAGATCAACGCCATCGTGCATGGACTCGTGGCGGCGCGCAGGGGTTCGATTTCGGCCGAGCATGGGATCGGCCAATTGAAGCGCGATCTATTGCCGAAGGTGAAGGACAAGGTGGCGATGGAGGTCATGCGCGCGATCAAGCAAACCCTCGACCCAAAAAATATTTTAAACCCCGGCAAGGTGCTTTAGAGTCTGATTCAAAAACTTCGCCCTCATCCTTGTAAGCGGACACCAACACACGCCCAAAGATGCTGTTGGACGGAAGCCAATAGCTCATACCAACCGCCCTAAAGGTTGACCTTGGCCCATTCGCGGAATGTGATCGAAGTGATGGCGGGCGTGTCATCGGCAAAGAAATTCCAGGCCTCGCAGCTTTTATCGACGATGTGGCCGTAGTTATTAAAGACAGTGATGGCGAGCTTGTTCTTTCGCAGGTACTCCCAAATGTTCTCCATCGGATTGAGTTCTGGCGAATAGGACGGCAGAGGCAAGAGGGTGATGTTGTCAGGCATCTTGAGATCTGTGGCGGCATGGTATCCAGCGCCGTCGAGAGTGAGGATGGCGTGCGCCCCGCTTGCGGCCTCCTTGGCTCGACTCCGCCAAATGAAGCGAAAATGCTTCGGTGTTGGCGTAAGGCAGGACGAGAGCGGCCGTCGCGCTGCGTGCCGGACAAACCGCCCCGAAGATATAGGCCCATTCGTGGCGCAGATCGCGCGGTGCGCGGGGCCGTGATCCCTGCTTTGCCCAAATCCGCGTCAGCGTGCCCTGCTGACCGATGCGCGCTTCATCTTGGAACCAGATTTCTAAAGGCTTGCCACCGGCGTGCCCGGGAAGAATGGAGG
>JBOHKD010000422.1:0-1670 GCA_050728895.1 Aestuariivirga sp. | reverse complement strand
GCGAGACCCGGACTGTTTTGCAGCCTATTCCGCCAGTTCATTCACAGGCATTTGCAGGGCGCCCTCATAGGCGGCCAGGAACATGGCAAGATTGTCGGGCAGGTGCTCGGTCAAATAGCCACCCTCTTGGACAATCACGGTGGGAAGCGAAAGCGAGGCGATTTCCCCGGCGATCCGCGCAAAACCGGCTTGGGTAACGGTTCCGCCCTTGAGTGGATCGGCCTCATGGGCATCGAGCCCCAGGGCAATGACAAGCGCGCCCGGTTCATGAGCCTGAATGCGATTTAACCCCGTCTCAAGGGCCTTAAGCCAGGCATTGTCGCCGCTTCCCACCGGCAATGGAAGGTTGAGATTGAAACCCTTGCCCTCGTTTTCGCCGGTTTCCGCCGCTCCGCCCCAATAATAGGGATAATAGGCCATGGGGTCGGCATGAATCGACACCGTAAGCACGTCCGGCCTTTGGTAGAAGATGCCCTGTGTGCCATTGCCGTGATGCACATCGATATCGAGAATGGCGACCCGCTCATGTGCGGCGCGCAGATATTGCGCGGCCAGCGCCGTGTTGTTGAGATAACAAAAGCCCCCGGCGCGATCGGCATAAGCGTGGTGGCCCGGCGGGCGGCACAGCGCATAGGTGGCACTCTCACCCTTGAGCACCATATCGGCTGCGGTCAAGGCGCTAGCAGCGGAGGCCGAGACACTGCGCCAAGTGGTTTCCAACACCGGGCATTGAAAATCCATCAAATGGCGGCCGGCGCGCGCCATGATATGCGGACTGTCCACCAAGGGCTGGACCAGTGGCCGGAGCGAGGGTGTCATTTCGGGTCCGGCGTCCGGCAATTTTCGCCATTCGGCAAAGCCCTGTTCCAGAAACCGCAGATATTCTTGGGTATGAATGGCGGCAAAATCATCCGCGCCATAGGCCCGCGCGGCGCAGATTTGCGCATCCGCCTGGCGCGCGCCCTCCAGCAATCGGCGCGCCCGCTCGGGCTGCTCGACAGAGTCGATAATATTCCCGACACTCAGAACCCGCGTGGGAACATGGGCGAGTTGCGCCGCCGAGAATACCGCCTTCATTTCAGCCCTCCGCGATCCGCCCGTTTTCAAGCCTGGCGACACGGCTCATGCCTTGCGCAAGTTCATGATTGTGCGTCGCAACCAGTGCCCCCAAACCTTCCTCATGGATCAACCGCAACAGTTCTTCGTGAACATGAGCGGCTGTTGCAGGGTCGAGATTTCCCGTGGGCTCGTCGGCCAGCAGCAGCAAGGGCCGGTTGGCGATGGCTCTGGCGATTGCCACGCGCTGCTGTTCGCCGCCGGAAAGTTCAGCCGGGCGATGGTCTAGCCTTGGACCAAGTCCGAGCCGCTCCAGCAACTCCCGGCCACGCGCCACAGCCGCCTCACGGCTTTCCCCGGCGATAAGCTGCGGCATCATCACATTTTCAAGGGCGGAAAATTCCGGCAGCAAATGATGAAACTGATAGACAAAGCCGATGCCGACGCGGCGGATGCGGGTGCGCGCGGTATCGTCGAGCGCGGTGCAATTCTGGCCCGCGATATGAACTTCGCCCGCCGTCGGCGCCTCGAGAAGCCCCGCGATATGCAGCAGCGACGATTTCCCCGATCCCGATGGACCGACGAGGGCCACGATCTCGCCCGCGTAAACCTCG
>JBOHKD010000421.1:0-1673 GCA_050728895.1 Aestuariivirga sp. | reverse complement strand
CCTGTGTGATGCTCTCGGCGTCAAACATCGGGGTGCCGTCGCGATTTCGGTTGGAATTTGTTTGGCGCGATCTCCAGCATGGCGAGGTTACCTGATCAAGCGGCGAGGTCAATCGTTTGATCGGAAGGCTTTTCGTTGAGGGTCTGGCAACCATCGACTTTGCGCATTGTGATCTGCCCCGAAGCCAGGAGAGCCCAGAACAACATGGCCGCTGTTTCCGCTGATGGCAGAACGGTCTGAGTCTTGATCCGGCGCTTGAACTCCTCGTGCAAACGCTCGATCGCATTCGAGGTCCGGATCGATTTCCATTGGCTTTTCGGAAACCGCGTGAAGGTGAAGAGCTTGTCGCCGGCTTCTTCCAGGCTGGCAGCGACCGCTGGGCATTTCAGGCGCCATTTTCGCATGAAAGCTTTGCGCTTCGCCTCGACCTCCTGCTTCGTGTCGGCGTAGATCATATCCTTGTAATCCGCCGATATTTCCTCGTGCAGCCGCTCCGGCGCATGGGCAAGAAGGTTGCGATGCTTGTGAACCGTGCAGCGTTGCACCAAAACATCCGGCCAAAGCGCGGCCAACGCCTTCTCCAGGCCGGGAGCGCCATCGACGATGACGAGCTCCGGCGTCTTCAAGCCACGTTCAACGAGATCATCGAGGAGCGTCCGCCAGGCGGCTTCGCTTTCGCCGCCCATGTTCTTGACCGCCAGGAGGACCTTCTGGCCGTCCTGCCTGACGCCGAGGGCGATAAGAAGCGAGATCGAGGTCGATTTCTTGTCGAGCCTAACGCGCACGACCGTGCCATCGAGGATCAGCCGGATGATTGGCTCGTTGGCAAGGGAACGGGCGTTCCAAGTGTCCCAATCGCCCTTCACCTTGCGCCAGACACGGCTGACCGTATCTTTCCCAACAGCGCCGCCGAACAAGGCTGCCAGCGCCCGGCGGACCCGGCGTGTGTTGGTTCCGGAGAGATAGGCCGAGGCAATCAGCGCATCGGCGGCGCGGGTGCGCCGTTGATAGGATCGCACCACCTTGCTCTTCCATTCCGTCGTCTTGCCATCCGCGCCGAAGATCCGGGCACGCGGAACAGCGATCTCCGTCGGTCCGAATGTGCCGGTCAGCGAGCGGATCCGCTGGCCGTGCCGGTGGCCGACGATTGGCGCCGCAGCGTCATCCTCCCCCGGCAGCCCTGACCGGCGCCCGTAGCGCGGACGCGCGAGCGCCGTCTCAAGTTCTTCTTGGATCATTGTCTCGATGAAGCCGCGTACCTTTGTACGCAATTCCGTCTCGATCGGATCGAACCAATTGTCGAAAAGCTTTTCGCCGGCCACGTCGACCGGCGCCTTCGTGGTATCATTTTTCACGGCGTAATCTCCATCGGCGCGCTAACGCCGATTCGCTTTGTTGAAACAACGCGGAGATTACGCCACCTTCAAATTCCAACCACTTCTGCTACGGCACCTCAATGCAAGCCAATCGGCAGCACATTACTGCATGGGAGCTCTTGGCGCGACTGCGTCATTAGGACAGCCTGAGCGACGGCGGTCCCGACCCCGCAAGCGAAATTACAACTGAGACACGACCGGGCGCTCTTGACGCCCGCGGCCAGGCAGGGAGGCCTATTGCGGGTTCTCCAGGCTGAACGTATCAGACGTCTCGTCATAGGCGAAGAGTTCACCGTA
>JBOHKD010000420.1:0-1679 GCA_050728895.1 Aestuariivirga sp. | reverse complement strand
CGGTGCCGAGGAAGGCCGCGAGCAACACCGCGGCGGCAAGTCCATTGGCCTCCGGCTCCGCCAAGGCGAAGGCGAGCGGGATCGCGGCGTAGAAGCAAAAATCGAGACTGATGTCGAGAAAGGCACCCCGGTCTGTCGTTCCCTGAAGCCTGGCAAGCGCGCCGTCGAGACCGTCGAGAGTGCGGCTGAAAAGCATGGGGATGATCGCGGTAAGCGGCCAGCCAAAAGCAATCAGCGCGAAAGCGGCAAGGCCCGCCGCGAAGCCGGCAAGCGTCGCCTGGTCGGCCTTGAGACCCATGGCGTCAAGCCGCTTCGCCGCCGCCGAGGTCGCGGGGTGGAGCAATCGCAATGCGTAAACATCAAGCATGGGGCCTCACTTCGCCGTCCTGGCCGATCACAAGAATGCGCCCGCCAGGTGGCGCGTCGGAAATGTCGTGGGTGACGAGAAGACTCGGAATCCGGCGCTCCCTGAGATGGCCGAAGACAAAGCTCCGCATGGCATGGCGCAAATCCATGTCGAGCTTGGCAAAGGGTTCATCGAGAAGCATGGCATCGGGGGAAGCCAGAAGGGCGCGAAACAGCGCCACGCGGGTGCGCTGGCCGCCGGAAAGCGTGTGCGGCGCGCGGGGACCGAAGCCTTCGAGCGAGGCTTGTGCAAGGGCTTCTTCCATGCGCGCCAGACGCTCTTTCCGGGGGCCTCTCGTCATGCCGAAGAGCAGGTTTTCAGCCACGGTCAAATGGGGAAACAGCATATCGTCCTGAAACAGCCGCCCAATCCTTCGCGCTTCGGGTGGAAGGGGCCTGAGATCGCGGCCATTGAGGCTGACCCGGCCTTGCGCGCAAAGCGGCGGCGGCAAATCGCCGGCGATGAAGGCCAGCAATGATGACTTTCCGGCTCCGCTCGGTCCCATCAGCGTTACGGTTTCGCCGGCCTCGATGGCAAGCGACAGGGGCCGGATCAGAAAGGCGCCATGCAAGCTGATGGCCGCTTGATCGAGGATCAGCGCCATGCCTGCCCCCAACGCGGACGGCCAAGCATCTGAGCCGACAGGAAGGCAAGGGCAGGCAGCAGGGCAAGCGCCAGGGCGTAAGCTGCGGTCAAGGACCTGTCGCTGCCCGAGGCGCGGGTGACGGCTTCCATGGGCAGCGTCGAATAGCGGCCCGTGGCGATTAACTGCGCGGGCACGAATTGCACCATGCCAACCGCAAATCCAATCGCCGCCGCCATTGCCAGCGGAGCTTTGAGAAGCGGCGCCTTCACACTGGCCCAGAACCTGAACGCGCCCGCATTGAGCCCATGAGCGGCGGCGCGAAAGCGCGGGTCGAAGGCGCGATAGGGCTCCTGCAACACGAGGAAGACATAGGCGAAAACCGGCGTGAAATGCGCCAGAAAAAGTCCTGGAAACGTGCCGGTGAGACCCAGATCGAGAAACAGGCGGTATTGCCCGGAGGCGATCACCACCGCGGGAAGGCCCAGCGCCCCCACGCTCACGATGGTGAGGAAACGGTCGAAACGAGTTCGAACCGTCTCGAACCAGCAAATCGCGAGGCCGAGTGCAGCAGCGGAGGTGGTAAGCGCCAGCGCCAGGCTGAGACCTATGGGAGACGCGCCGGCAAAAAGATTGTGCCAGGCTGCAAGCCCGATGCCATTTGGCGCAAGCCGGGGATAAGGCCAGTGC
>JBOHKD010000419.1:0-1680 GCA_050728895.1 Aestuariivirga sp. | reverse complement strand
GGCGTCGATGGCGCGTGGATTGGGGCCGATGAAAACGATGCCCGCCGTGGCTAACGCCTTCGGAAAGGCGGAACGTTCCGAAAGAAATCCGTAACCCGGATGGACCGCTTCCGAGCCAGTTTCTTGCGCCGCCGCCACGATCTTGTCGATCAGCAGATAGGATTGGACGGCGGCGGGTGGCCCGATATTGACCTTCTCATCCGCCATTTCGACATGGAGCGCCCGGGCGTCCGCATCCGAATAAACCGCGACCGTCGCAATCCCCATCCGGCGCGCCGTCTTGATGACGCGGCAAGCGATCTCGCCGCGGTTGGCAATCAAAATCTTCCTGAACATCCAGTGCCCCGAAAACCCGTATATCCAAGTTGTAGCAGCAACCGGTGGGAGTGGGCTAGCGCGCTTTTCCCCACTCGTCATGGCCGGGCACCGTCCCGGCCATCTTCTCACGCCAACTCATTATAGAGATCGCCCCGGCGATGGAAGAAGATGCCCGGATCAAGTCCGGGCATGACGAAATTAAAAAGCGATGCTACACGGGCGGAAATGACCGAGACCAATGACCTCATCTATGGCGTCCACCCGGTGGTGGAGGCGCTGAAGAACCCGCGCCGCAAATTCGTGAACCTCAAGGCTTCCAAGAACGCCGCCGACCGCTTCGCAAGCGAGATTAGGGCGGCGAAGGTCAGGCTTGAGATCGTCCACCCCCGCGACCTCGACAAGCGCCTGGGTGCCGACGCGGTGCATCAGGGCCTGCTGCTGGAAGCGCTGCCCCTCACCCAGCCGCGTCTCGACCAAATCGAAAAATCGGGAATCGTCGCCCTGCTCGACCAGGTGACGGACCCCCACAATGTCGGCGCGATCCTGCGCAGCTGTGCGGCCTTCGGGGCGACGGCTTTGATCGCTACCGCCCGCCATAGCCCGGAAGGCTCAGGCGTGTTGTTCAAATCCGCCTCGGGCGCCTATGAGCATGTGCCTTATGTCAAGGTAACGAATCTCGCGCGGGCCATGGAGGAACTGAAAGCCGAAGGATTCCGGATGGTTGGATTAGACAGTGAAGCCCCTGCATCAATTACCGGGACGGCGCGCACCTTGCCTCTGGCCATTGTCCTGGGAGCGGAGGGAAAGGGCCTCCGCCAGCTCACCCGTGCGACCTGCGATGAACTTGTGAGGCTCGACCTCGCGGGTCCAATCGACAGCCTCAATGTCTCGAACGCCGCCGCCGTCGCCCTCTTCGCGCTGACCCGCTAGAGTCTTGCGGCTCAGGAACGCAGGCTCTATGGAAAGCTTCTGCCCGCCGGCTTAGCTCAGTTGGTAGAGCACCTGATTTGTAATCAGGGGGTCGCAGGTTCGAGTCCTGCAGTCGGCACCAATAATTGCAGATAGTAAACAGGAAAACGTCAGAACCCGTGACGTAGCGGTGTCTTTCCAAGTTTTTGCAGTGTTTGGCGGTCAACCCACCAATTCCATCTGAGTGGAGTGTTCCCATGGCAATAGAGGGGTCGCACTCAAGCTATCGCAAAGTGGCTGGGTTTTTCATTTGAATTGACAACCTGCCAATCGGAGCGTGAAATCGATTATGCGCTCTATAGCGCATTGCTCAGCCAAAAGGAGGAAACCATGAAAGGCATGAATCGCCGGTCTACAATGGCTCTCGGCCTGTCGGCGGCTACAGTACCCCTG
>JBOHKD010000418.1:0-1682 GCA_050728895.1 Aestuariivirga sp. | reverse complement strand
GTCTTGGCCCGCCCGCTGGGGTACTACTAGAGCATCGGGCGGTCAGTTGAATCCATATCCAGCTGCGGCGAAGTAGTTTGAGCATTCTTGGGGCGAGAAGAGTGCGCAGATGTTTCCGATGGCCGTCCAGAGATCATCGATAGTTCTGGCTGCGGTTGAGCGGAGGTGAGACTTGAGTTTTGAGAAGGCCATCTCGATGGGATTGAGGTCCGGGCTGTAAGGCGGCAGAAAGAGGAGCCATGCGCCTCGGGCGCGGATGGCGCTCTCGGCCTGTTGGCTTTTGTGGCTTGAGAGATTGTCCAGGATGACAACATCGCCGGGCCTCAGGGCGGGTGCGAGTTGGGTCTCGACATAAGTCTCGAAGATAGCCCGGTTCATCGGTGCATCAACGACCCAGGGGGCGATGAGGCCGTCGCATTTTAGGCCTGCCACAAAGGTCTGTGTTCCCCAATGGCCAAAGGGAGCTTTGCCGTTCAACCGCTCGCCCTTCAATGAGCGCCCGCGCAGCCGGGTCATCTTGGTCGTGGTTCCGGTTTCATCAATGAAGATCAGCCTGTCACGCTGTTCACGCATGATGGGCTGACGGCCTTCTTTCCATTCCGACCGCGCCTTGGCCAGTTCAGGCCTGTCTTGTTCGCTTGCCCGAAGGGTTTTTTTTAAAGCTGAGCCCACAGGCAATCAGGAACCTCGAAAGCGTGGACGGGTCCACCTTGACGCTTTTCGCTTTTTCGAGCGCCTCTGCCAGTTCCGGCATGGTGAGGTCGCTGCGGACCGCAACAGCCGCAAGGATGAAGTTCCGGTGGGGCCCGAGCTTGCCGCGCCGGAAGCCGCCGCGCGGGCGCGGCTCGACGCTGCCCGTCTCGCGCCAGCGCTTCATCAGATTCACCGCAAAAGACACCGATGTCCCAAAGCGGGCGGCAGCCTCATGGCGCGAGTGACCGGCCTCCACAAACGCAACAACACGCTCACGCAGATCGTTCGACAAAGGATGCGGCATGGCAAATCACCTCCGCACACCTTGAATCACTTTCAGGCTGATTTGTGAATCAAATTCGATTCCAACTGCACATCCGATGCTCTAGGCGGGTGAACTTTCACAATAGCTCTCAAGGAACGGGGTGCGATAACCGGCTTTGGTCCAAAGTATCGGAAAGAAACTCTCATCCATGGCGGTATCACCGACGCGCTTGTAGCGATTGTAGATGTAGCTCACCTCGGTTGGATGGAAGCTCGCGTCCGAGGAAATGCAATGGGAGACGGCGGCGCGGCGGGGCGCGCCGCCACGGTTTGGACCGGAACCGTGCCAAGTGCCGCCATGGTGGATGGCGCAGCCGCCCGCCGGCACTTCCACAGACACGATCTCCAGTTTCTTGCCTACTTTCTCCGCCGCGATTTTGAGCGCTTCGCGATAATCTTCCGGCGCGTGGAACTTTCCCATAGGTGGAAAACGGCCCCATTTATGGGAGCCACGTGCATATTCGATGGTACCGCCGCTGGCGGTGGTTTTATCGAGTGCGATCCACACCGTTATGTATTCCGCAGGCACCACCCATTCTACGTAGCTGTTGTCCTGATGATAGCCCAATGATTTGGCGCCCGGCGGTTTCCACAGCACATTGTCCTGGCCGATGCGGGCGCCGGGCCAGCCGGCGAGTGTCGCGGCCAGCCGCCCGATGCGGGCG
>JBOHKD010000417.1:0-1685 GCA_050728895.1 Aestuariivirga sp. | reverse complement strand
ATGCAAAACGGCGCCTCAAGCGCGTCGAGTAACAGATCTTCAGCCTCCTGCCAGAATGGAACCTGCGCCCGGTTGTCGACGCCTTGCAGGCGATGCGGGGTATCGCTCTGATCAATGCCGTGGTGCTGGTCGCGGAAGTCGGCGACTTCATGCGCTTCTCAAAGTCCCGCCAACGCATGGCTTATTTCGGCCTGGTTCCGGGCGAGCGATTAAGTGGCGAGACAGTCCGGCGCGGCGCCATCACCAAAACCGGCAACACGCATGCCCGGCGCGCGCTGGTCGAAGGCGCCTGGGCTTGACCTTATGAAGGCGCGCATCGGCCGTCACAAGGTCGATCGGATCGAGGCGCTGCCGAAAATCATTCGCGACATCGGATGGAAAGCGCAAGTCCGGCTCTGCGCCCGATATCGCCGGCCGAGCGCGCGCGGCAAAACCGCAAACGTCGAAAATGTCGCCATCGCACGCGAGATGGTGGGCTTCATCTGGTCGATTGCCTGCACGAGGAAATCCGCGCCAAAGGCGGCGTGAACATAAGCTGACGCCCAAAAGAGGAGATCGCAAACACAAGATCAGCCTCGGCGCGGCATGCGCCGCCGGGGACGAGACAATGCCGGGGAACCCTCGTGTGTACGATGAGCCTTTGACGCTCGCTAACTAGACAGAGGCAGCCCCAAACGAAGCAAGGTCATGCGGCTCGACCCGCGGATGAGAGATTGTTGACCGACGTTTAAGTCTCGCCTCCTGCACCGCATATTCGTCGTACAAATACCTCTGCCGTCGATTTGAATCGGCGGGCCAATTGCTATGCAAAAGCCCCTTGTCAGCAATCATGTAAATCAGCAGTTCTCATTTTGAATCAGGATCGAATTGGGGGTGCGGCAAGTTGACTCAGTTGGCGAGGTTTTTGTTGCGCGAGGAGCGCGAGATTGATTCTACCATTGCGTGGAGAAGCTCGAATCGCCGATCGCAATGTTGCGTGGCGTCTTTGCTGCGGCGCCGGACAAGCGCAACGGCAGCAACTGTCATTACGCCATGGCCGACATTGGCATGGCGGCGTTCTCGGTCTTCTTCATGCAGAGCCCCTCGTTTCTCGCCGATCAGCGCCGGTTGCTCGAAGGGCAAGGCACAGCGAACTGCCGGACGCTGTTCGAGATGGGGGAAATCCTCAGCGACAATCATATCCGCGCCATGCTCGACAAGGTGCCGCCCTCGGTCTTCCATGGTGTGTTCGACGAAGCGGTGCGTAGGCTCGAAGCGGGTGATGGCCTGAAGCCGTTCCGCCGCCTCGGTGGCCACCTGCCGATCGCCCTGGACGGGACAAAATACCACCGCTCCGCCAAGGTGCACTGCACGTGCTGCTCGACGCCAAGCCAAGGGCGGCAAGACCGAATATTTTCATGCCATGGTCGCGGCCGCCCTCGTCGCGCCCGGTCACCACCAAGCGGTGCCGCTGCAGCCGGCCTTCATCGCGCCGCGGGACGGAAGCGAGAAACAGGACGGCGAAAGCCGCGCCTGCCGTCGCTGGCTCGCCATCCATGGCGCGGGCTCACGCCCGTCTCGAGCCGATCTATCTCGGCGACGATCTTTATTCCTGCCAACCGATCCGCGAAGCCGTGCGCCAGGCCAAGGGCCACTTCCTGTTCGTGTGCAAGCCGTCCTCGAACCCAACCCTCACCGAATATCTC
>JBOHKD010000416.1:0-1686 GCA_050728895.1 Aestuariivirga sp. | reverse complement strand
TCAAGTCCACCGTCGATACGCTGGCCCATGTGCGCGAACGGTTTGAAAAGGAATTGACCGCGATCAGCGATGGCGGCGCCAGATTGCAGGTGCTGGAAAAACAGTGGAACGAAGCGCGCGCCATCTTCGACAGCGCCGCCGAACGTCTGAGCGACAAGCGCCGCAAGGCGGCCAAGGCGCTGGACAAGGCCGTGCTAGAGGAATTGCCGCCGCTCAAACTCGAACGCGCCCGCTTCGAGACGAAAATCGATACCGATGCCGGAAAACCAGGCCCCACGGGCATCGACCGGATCGAATTCATGGTTGCCGCCAATCCCGGAACGCCGCTGGCGCCGCTGATGAAGGTTGCCTCCGGCGGCGAGTTGGCGCGCTTCATGCTGGCGCTCAAGGTTATCCTCGCCGCCAAGGGCTCGGCACCGACGCTGATCTTCGATGAAATCGACACGGGCGTCGGTGGTGCCGTGGCGGATGCCATCGGGGCGCGGCTTGGCCGCCTTGCCGAAAAGTTGCAAGTGCTCGCCGTGACTCACTCGCCGCAAGTTGCAGCACGGGCGGCTGAACACATGCTGATTTCCAAGATGGAGGAAGCCAGCAGCCGCCGCATGATGACGCGCGTCCAGCCGCTCAAGGCCCAGAGCCGCCGCGAGGAAATCGCCCGCATGCTGTCGGGCGCCAATGTCACCGAAGCGGCACGCGCCCAGGCCGGCGAGTTGCTGCGGGCCAAGGGCTGACATGGCGAAGACGCCCGTGGCGGTGAACCGGCTCACGCCCGCCACTGCGGCGGCCGAACTCGAACGCTTGGCACAAGAGATTGCCATGCACGACCGGCACTATCACGGCCACGATGCGCCAACCATCACGGATGCCGCATATGATGCGCTCCGCCAGCGCAATGAGGCGATCGAGGCGGCATTTCCTGATCTGGTGCGGCCCGATTCACCGTCGCGCCGAGTGGGCGCCAAACCCGCCCCGAAGTTCGCCAAGGTGCGGCACCTTGTGCCGATGCTGTCGCTCGGCAACGGCTTTTCCGATGAGGATGTGCATGATTTTCTCGGCCGTATCAGGCGGTTTCTCAATCTTGACGCCGATGCTGCGGTGGAGGTGACGGCGGAGCCCAAGATCGACGGCCTGTCGATTTCGCTTCGCTATGAAAACCGGGTGCTGGTGCAGGCGGCCACCCGCGGCGATGGGGCGGAGGGCGAGAATGTCACCGCCAATGTGATGACCATTGGCGAGGTGCCGCGAAAATTGCCCAAATCGGCCCCGGATTTGATCGAGGTAAGAGGCGAAATATATATGTCTCACAAGAACTTCGCCGCCCTTAATGAGAAACAGGATAAAACGGGCGAGCGCACCTTTGCCAATCCGCGCAATGCCGCGGCAGGTTCACTTCGCCAACTCGATTCAACGATTACCGCAGCCAGACCCTTGCACTTTTTCGCCTATGCCTGGGGTGAAGCGCCGGAGCTTCCCGGCAAAACCCAATGGGATGTGGTGCAGGCGTTCAAGCGTTGGGGGTTCCCCGTCAGCGATCTAATGAAGCTATGCCGTTCCGCGGAAGAATTGCTGGCGCAGTACCGGCTGATTGAAACGAAACGCGCCGATCTGGGCTTCGACATCGACGGCGTCGTCTACAAGGTGAACCGGCTCGATTGGCAGGGACGGCTGGGCTTTGTGTCGCGCAGC
>JBOHKD010000415.1:0-1693 GCA_050728895.1 Aestuariivirga sp. | reverse complement strand
ATCCTGTTGCCTAGAGCATGTTCCGCCAAAGTGTACACACTTTGGCGGTAAGAACATGCTCCAATTGGTTGAACTGGCGCATTTTCTGATCCGGAAAGTGGATTCCACTTTCCGGGAAAATGCGCTAGGAGCGAGAGGATGTAGGCGCGGGCCTCTCATCCGGCAAGTCAAAGATTGGCGGGTGATCGATCAGATTTGTTGATGCCAGTCGCCCAACACCGCCTGTACCAATGCCATCACCGCCACCGCAGCCGTATCGGCGCGCATGATGCGGGGGCCCATCGAAATCGCCGTGACAAAGGCGAAAGACTTCAGAAGGTTTTTTTCAGAGGGTGCAAATCCGCCCTCCGGCCCCACAAGAACGGCGGCGGGCAGGCCTATGCCTCGTAACGTTCCGATGGGATCAGCGGCGTCCGCGGTCTCGTCGCAATAGACGAGCGCTCTCGCCTTGTCCCATCGGGCCAGCACCTTCTCCAATGTTTCCGGCTCGGCCACTTCGGGCAGGAAAACGAGATTGCATTGCTCGGCCGCCTCTATGACATTGGCCCGCATCCGTTCGAGATTGACGCTCTTGGCGATGGTCCGCTCCGTGATCACGGGCCTGAGCCTGCGGGCGCCAAGCTCGGTTGCCTTTTGCACCAGATAGTCGAGGCGCGCGTGTTTCAGCGGCGCGAAGAGATAGTCGATATCTGGCGGAGGATTGACATGGGCCAGTCGAGTCTCACAGCGAAGGCTGGCGCTCCGCTTCGATAGTTGACCGAGGTGCGCAAGCCATTCGCCGTCGCGGCCATTGAAGACCCGGACCGGATCGCCATCGCCAAGGCGTAACACGACTGTCAGATAATGCGCCTGCTCGCGCGTGAGCGGGACTTCGCCATGAGCGCCGAGTGCTTGATCGCTATAAAGGCGAGGAATGGTTTTCATCGGGCACCTGATGTACACCGCGCGCATGGGCGATGCCAGCAAGCAGGATATTCCGGTAGCCGACGCGCTGCGCGGTCATTGGGCCGACCGCTATTTGCCGCGAAGCTGGCGCCCCTATGCGCGCCTCGCAAGGCTTGAGCGGCCCATTGGCTGGTGGCTGCTGCTCTTGCCTTGCTGGTTTGGATTGCTGTTGGCCGAGATCGCCGCAGATGGCGGCCAGCCTAACCTCTGGTACGCCCTGCTGTTTCTGATCGGCGCCATCGTCATGCGCGGTGCCGGATGCACGCTCAACGACATCGCCGACCGCGAAATCGATGCCCAGGTGGCGCGCACGCAGTCGCGGCCGATCCCGTCGGGACAAGTGAATGTGTGGCAGGCTTTCCTATTCCTGATCGCCCAATGCCTCGCAGGGCTATTGGTCCTTTTGCAGTTCAATTGGTTTACGATCGCTTTGGGGGCCTCCTCGCTGATCATCGCCGCCCTCTATCCCTTTATGAAGCGCGTGACCTACTGGCCTCAGGCGTTCCTTGGCCTCGCCTTTAATTGGGGGGCATTGCTCGGCTGGAGCGCGGTTTACGGCAGTCTCTCATGGCCGCCGCTTTTGCTCTATCTCGGTGGAATATGCTGGACGCTCGCCTATGACACGATTTACGCCCACCAGGACAAGGAAGACGATGTCCTGATCGGCGTCAAATCGACGGCGCTGAAATTCGGCGATGCAACGCTGCCATGGCTTGTCTTGTTCTTCGGCATGGCGCTTGTATTCTTC
>JBOHKD010000414.1:0-1706 GCA_050728895.1 Aestuariivirga sp. | reverse complement strand
GCAGTTTGGGCCGGTATTTGCCGGCGTTGCCAACCCCATAAGGCCCAGCACCAGGCAGATCGCCGCAATCGGTCGTCGCTTTACCCCATGCTCATCACCTATGGAGGCCCGGTCAAATCAATTGCAGATCGACGGCCTGGGGACCGCGGCCCCGTGTATCGTCTTGCACTTCAAAACTGATCTTCAGGCCCTCGCTGAGTTCCGGAATGCCCGAGCGTTGCACGGCGGTAATATGGACGAACACATCCTTGCCGCCGTCCTCGGGCGACACGAAGCCATAGCCCTTGGCCTGATTGAAGAATTTCACAGTGCCATTCTGGCGCATGCGAATGAGTATGCGTCAGGGCCAAAGGTCAGGCAAGGGGTTGGTTGGCGCTCTCTGGACGTCCGCGTTCACCCGCATTGGCGCTTGACCGTGACAAGCCGTAAGGCCAATACTCGAAAGCCTCAGTTGGGGGAGCCAGCCAAGATGATTCTTCGCTTGCTGCGGGTAGCTGCCACGTTGAGTTGTTTCATGCTCATCGCGGGCGCCGAAGCCCGGCCCGTGCATACGACCAAATACGCATACTATCCCATTGGCGGCAAGACGGCGGCTTCGATCTATTCCGCCATGCTGCGGCGGGGTCCCCATGTGAACGGCGGCAAGGCTTATGCCGCGACTTCGGCTACCTCCTCCCAGGATGGCAAGCTCGTGCAGGCCAAGCGCTGTGTCGTCCAGGACTACCGGCTGAAGATCGATTTCGTCATTCGCCTGCCGCAGATCAAGAACGAATCGTTGCTGCCGCCATCCGACAGGTCGCGCTGGCGGCAATTCGCGCGGTTCCTCAAGAAACACGAGGAAACCCACCGCGCCATCTGGCTCGGCTGCGCCCAGGAACTGGAGATCAAGGCGAGAGCCATCAGCGCGGCCAACTGCACCGAGGCCGATGCGAAGGCCACGAGGCTTTGGGAGCAGATGCGCAAGACCTGCGGCCGCAAGCATGAGGCCTTCGATGCCGCCGAGCAGAAGCGTTTGTTCCAGCAGCCGTTCGTAAAGCTCGTCCTTAGGAAGAAGAGCAGCATCGTCCAGGCCGCCACGGCGCAATAGCCGCCTTTTCTTTCTCTGTCATTGCCGTCCCCGGACTTGATCCGGGGATCAGCCCGGCAACCCATTTTGCAACACATTTTCTCGTCATGGCCGTGCGTGTCACGGCCATCTCCTTGCCGCCAAAAAGATGCCCGCATCAAGTGCGGGCATGACGAAAATGGAACCATGGGCCGCCGGAACATCCCCGGACTTGATCCGGCGACCGGCGATGACAACCCCTTACTTCAATGCACGCGGGCCCAGATTTTTTTCTTCACCAGATAGAGCAGCCCCGCCAGCACGGCGAGATAGATCATGGTCATGAAGCCCATGCTCTTGCGCTCCTCCAGCTTCGGTTCCGCCGTCCACGCAAGGGAGGCGGACACATCCCTGGCCATGTCGGCCACCGTGTTCGGTGCGCCATCGTCGAACTCCACCTGGCCGTCGACGAGCGGCGGCGCCATGGAAATCCAGTGGCCGCTGGCGAAGTACGGATTGTAACTCTTGCCTTCCGGCTGCTCCTTCTTCAGTTCTTCCGAAGGCTCCTCGTAGCCGGTCAGCACGGAATGGACATATTCCGGCCCGCCGATATTGTTGAACAGTTGGTTGAAGGTGCCATACCAGCCGGCCCTCGACTTGG
>JBOHKD010000413.1:0-1718 GCA_050728895.1 Aestuariivirga sp. | reverse complement strand
GAGCTGCTCCGCAATGGCGGGCTCTATGCCAGCCTGTGGCAGCGCCAGTCCGGCGGCTTCCTCGCGGCGGAAACGGCGGCTGCGGCGGAGTAGGCGAAAGAAGGGGGCCCGCCGATGTCCGACTATTACGACTTGGGAACCCACAGCCTTCCGGTCACCACTGCTTCTCCCGCGGCGCAAGTTTGGTTCAATCGCGGGTTCATCTGGTGCTACGGCTTCAATCACGACGAGGCCATTGCTTGTTTCGAAAAGGCGCTAGGTCACGACCCAGCCTGTGCCATGGCCCATTGGGGCATCGCCTATGCCGGTGGGCCCAACTACAACAAGCCGTGGGAGGCCTTCGATCCCCTAGATCTCGGTAAAAGCATCGCGGCAAGTAATAAGGCCATCGGCAAGGCACGGGTTCATTCCGGCACTGTCACGCCGCTGGAGAAAGCGCTGATCACCGCGCTTGAGGCTCGTTGCCCGGCGAAAGCCCCGGACAACATGGGCGCGCTGAACGATGCCTATGCCGCCGCCATGGCCGGTGTTTACAAACGCTTTTCAACGCATCCGGACGTCGCGGCGCTCTATGCGGAAGCGATGATGAACCGGACCGCTTGGCAGCTATGGGATATCAGATCGGGAAAGCCAGCACCGGGTTCCGATGCGCAGCGCATTGTCGAGGTGCTGGAGCATGCCATGGCCGGCCATGGCGAACGTCATCCGGGGCTTCTGCACATGTACATTCACACGATGGAAATGTCGGCCACACCCGAACGTGCGCTCATGGCCGCTGACCTGCTCCGCGGCCTTGTTCCCGACAGCGGCCATTTGCAGCATATGCCCACCCACATCGACGTGCTGTGCGGGCACTATGCGGCGGCAGTCGAATGGAACAGCCGGGCTATCGAGGCCGACCGCAAATACGTGGAGCGCCAGGGCCCGCTCAATTTCTATTCGCTCTACCGCTGCCACGACTATCATTTCAAGATTTATGCCGCCATGTTTCTTGGCCAGTTCCGCTGCGCCATGGAAACCACGCGCGAAATGGTGGCGAGCCTGCCGGAAGAACTTTTGCGGGTGGAATCCCCGCCCATGGCCGACTGGCTGGAAGCCTTTGTGCCGACGGAATTCCATGTGCTCATCCGTTTCGGCAAATGGGAAGAGATCCTCGCCAAACCCTTCCCGGCCGATACGCGGCTGTTCGCCTTCACCACCGCCTCGCAGTGTTACGCCCGCGCCGTGGCATTTGCAGCGGTGGGCGATGTGGCAAAAGCCAAGACTGACGCCCAGGCCTTCGAGGCGGTGGCGGCTAAGGTTCCTGAATCGCGCAAGCTCATGAACAATTTCTGCAAGGACATCCTTGGCGTCGCCCGCGAGATGATGCTTGGCGAGATCGCCTATCGCGAGGCCGACTATGACAGGGCCTTCGTCCATCTCCGCCGCTCCGTCGAACTTGACGACAACCTTCCCTATGACGAGCCTTGGGGATGGATGCAGCCGACGCGCCATGCCCTGGGCGCCCTGCTCCTCGAACAAAACCGGATTGAGGAAGCAGCCAGCGTCTATCGCGCCGATCTGGGCCTCGATACGGTCCTGCCGCGCGCCTATCAGCACCCCGACAATGTTTGGAGTCTGCACGGCTACTACGAATGCCTGCATCGCCTCGGCCGCAAGGAAGAGGCCCGCATGATAAAACAGCAGCTCGAACTCGCCAATGCAAGGGCCGATGTGCC
>JBOHKD010000412.1:0-1738 GCA_050728895.1 Aestuariivirga sp. | reverse complement strand
ATCCACAAGGCGGTTCGGGTCTAAAATCCGGGCGCGGCGCCGCCCCGGTTGCAGTTCCAGCAGACGGGGCCGAATAAGCTGAAATTCAAATACAATTCGCCGCGCGAGATGTCGGCGGTGGCGAAGGGCATCATCAAAGGGGTGGCGAAGCACTACGGGGAGAGTGTAGATGTCCGGGAGCGCAAGGGTCCCGGTGGCAGCAGCGAAATGGATATCACGATAAGCTAGGTCACTGATCCGGGGCTTTGATGGTGCATTAGCTCAGTTTGCGCAGCCGGGCCGTGGATGGTGCCGTTGCTTCATGGGACGTGTTGGTCTCCTACCTATGAACGCCAATGTAGCGTTCTAGCGGCACCGGGTCGGCGGCGAGTTCCACCGCCGTGGCTTCGTGCCGGATCGCGCCATTCTCCATCAACAGGATGCGGCCGCATATTTTCAGCGCCGATTTGACCCGTTGTTCCACCAGGACGGTGGCGACGCCGCGTTGCTTCAACATCACGATGGTGTCGAGAAGCCGGTCGATGATCCCGGGCGCCAGTCCCTCGCTCGGTTCATCGAGCAGGATGAGGGTGGGCTCGGTGCACAGCGCGCGTGCCAACGCCAGCATCTGCTGCTCACCGCCGCTGAGCGTGCCGGCGCGCTGCTTGAGGCGCTCTTTCAGGATCGGCAGGAGTTGCAGAACGCCCTCAAGCACGGCGGGGCCGCTGTCGCGGACCGCAAGCCCCATCAAAAGGTTCTCTTCGACAGTCATGCCATTGAACAGGCGCCGTCCTTGCGGAACATAAGCCACGCCGCGTTTGGGAATGTCGTGGGGCGAGAGGCGGGTTACGTCTTCGCCATTGAGAAGGATGCTGCCGCCGGACGGCTTCAACAGGCCCATGATGGTGCGGATCATCGTGGTCTTGCCGGCACCATTGCGGCTCATGAGGCCAACGATCTCGCCTTTGCCGACGGAAAACGAAACATCGCGCAGCGCCTGCGCGGCGCCGTAAAATGTGTCGATGTGAGAGACTTCCAGCATCATTGCCCCAAATAGGCCTGGCGCACGGCGGGATGTTGTTCGATTTCTTTCGGCGTGCCTTCGGCAAGGATTGAGCCGCGATCCATCACCGTAATCCTGTCCGCGAGTTCGAGAACCACTTTGAGGTTGTGCTCGATCAGCAGCACGGTGGCGGTTTTCGACACCTCGCGGACAAGTTCGCAGAACGCGGCGATTTCCGAAGGTGCCAACCCTTGCGTCGGTTCATCGAGGATGAGAAGTTCGGGTGCCAGCGCCAGAGCCATCGCCATTTCGAGGAGGCGCTGGTGGCCATGGGGCAGGACGCCGGCTTGCCGGTTGAGATCGCCTGCCAGCCCGACCCGGGCCAGGGCCTCCGCCACGGCGTCCGATATCGCCTTTTCGCGGGAGATCACAACATCTGGCCGCCGCCGCTGCGCCGCCAGCGCCACGTTCTCATAACAGGTGAGATTGCGGTAGATGCTGGTGACCTGGAATGTATAGACGATGCCAAGCAGCACGCGGTTCCATGACTTCGCATGCGTAATGTCCTCACCCTTGAAAGCGATGCGGCCGGTCGAAGGTGTAATCCGTCCGCTGATCATGCCGGCAAGTGTGGTCTTGCCGGCGCCGTTCGGCCCGATGATGGCGCGGACTTCGCCCCTTGCAACATCAAGGGAGACGCCGTTCACGGCGGCAAGACCGCCATAGTGGCGCGAAAGATCGAGGGTCTCGAGAATA
>JBOHKD010000411.1:0-1742 GCA_050728895.1 Aestuariivirga sp. | reverse complement strand
GCCCTATACCATGCAGTGTCCGGACGGGGAGGAAAACCATCTTCTCGACCTCGCCCGGCTGCTGGATTCGGAAGTCACCCGCATCAAGCAGAGTGTCGGCACCGTGGGCGACATCCGCATTCTGGTGATGTCGGGGCTGATGGTGGCCGACCGGCTGTCGGAAGCCATAAGGCGGATCGAGGCATTGGAAGGAGAAGTGCGCGATATCATGCATTCGCGGTTGGCTCTCGAAGCGCAAGCCAAGGCATTCGAGGCAAGATTGAGCGAACGCCTTGAGTCGGCAACCAAGCGCCTCGAAGTCGCCGCCCGCGAATTGGCCTAACGCAGGGGACACCACTGGATTTGCGCCGCCTTACAGACTACATAGGGAAACGGCGGGCTGCCCGGTTTTCGTGTGGAGAAATTTTTCCCTGGAGCCTATGCGATTATCCTTGGGAGCTGTCCCTGTGCTTGGCCCTCGGCCTCGCATAAACGGCGCCCACCTCGTCAGCGGGGACCCGGGATCGCATTCTCCCACGGCCTATGGTGGCTCGCCGCTTGATCTCGAAAGGTTCCATGGACATTGCATTTGTGAAAGCGCGCGCGCGGGGCGAAGCTTCCAGGCGGCGGGCTACGGCCCATGAGCTTCTGCACGGCACGGCAAAGCAAAACCTCGCGGCACGCGGACTCCCCTTCGCCCGGAAGCCTGAGCATATCGCGGTTTCCGGCTTCTTTCCCTATAAAAGCGAAATTTCCACCCTGCTGCTGTTGAACGTCCTGCATCGCGAAGGTTGGAAAGTGGCGATGCCGGTCGTGATGGGCGAGAGATTGCCGCTCACTTTTCGCGCCTGGGCACCCGGTGAACCCACGATGCCGGGCATCTGGAACATTCCGGTTCCGCTTGAGACCGCGCCTGAACTTCTTCCCGATGTGCTGCTGGTTCCGATGCTGGCCTTCGACCGGCAAGGCTATCGTCTGGGCTATGGCGGGGGATTTTACGATCGCACGCTAATCAAGCTCCGCGCGTTGAAACCCATCATCGCCATCGGAGTTGCCTATGCGGATCAGGAAGTGGAAGAAGTGCCGCGCGGGCCTCACGACCAGCCGCTCAATTACATCATGACCGAGAAAGACACGCTCGCGTGCGGCTGATTTTTCTGGGCGATGTGGTGGGGAGAACGGGCCGCGATGCGGTGGCGCGCGAATTGCCGCTGCTGCGCCAGCGCTATGAGCCCGATCTGGTGGTCGTGAACGGCGAGAACGCGGCGCACGGTTTTGGCATTTCCGAGGATATTTTCCAGAAGCTCATTACGGCTGGCGCGGATGCCGTAACGCTCGGCAATCACAGCTTCGACCAGCGCGAGGCGCTGGTATTCATCGAGCGTTATCCGAATTTGCTGCGGCCCGTGAACTGGCCGCAAGGCTGTCCGGGCCGGGGCACCGCACTTCTCACCACGGCTTCGGGCCGCCGCGTGCTGGTCATCAACGCCATGGGGCGCGTGATGATCGAGCCCACGCTTGACGATCCATTCCCCGCGATCCAACGCGAACTCGATTCCTGCCCCATGGGCCAGGGCTGCGATGCGATCCTGATCGATTTTCATGGCGAAGCGTCTTCGGAAAAAATGGCCATGGGGCATTTCGTCGATGGCCGCGTGAGCCTCCTGGTGGGCACGCACACGCATACGCCTACGGCCGATCATCAAATTCTGCCCGGCGGCACGGGCTACCTCACCGATGCCGGCATGAGCGGGGACTATGAT
>JBOHKD010000410.1:0-1751 GCA_050728895.1 Aestuariivirga sp. | reverse complement strand
GTATGGTGAGCTGTACGATGAGCGTCATTGCCAAGAGCCCAAGCGCGGCGGCGCGTGTCGCCAAACCGAGAACAAGGAGAATGGGTAAAAGGATTTCCGCTGAACCCGCGGCAAACGCCATGACTGCAGGTGCCGGGAAAGGATAGGGACCGCCGGGCAGATGCAGCTGGAATTCCGAGCTGAAAAGCAGGATGGCGGTATCGTTCAGTTGCAGAAAACCGTCCCATTTGTTGACGCCCGACCGCCAGAACGGAACCGCAAGTCCGAAGCGCAGGACAAGCTGGGTGAAAGACGGTTGTGCAATCGCGCGCACAATGGCGTTCATCCGCTCGATGAGCCCGATGAGCCTTCGCTGTCGTTCGCCGTCATTGCGATTTCGTTCAACGGTCATTTCTATCAATCTCCATGATTTGCGGCAGAGAAGGCGCCCGCCTCGATCATTCCAGCGATGTTGGCGGAAAGATCGAACTGCGGGCAGCCGGTAAATGCCGCCGCAGCTGCGGTGCCGAATGTTTCTCCCGCCATGAGGCTCGTAAGGAACACCGCTCCGCCCGACGGCAGGTGCCGGACGATTACTTCAGGACCGGGTCTGGTTATCAGCGCATCCTCCGGTTCCGATGCTGTGATACGACCAACAGGACCGTCGCTCCGGTTCGCCGCAAAAATACTGACTGCCGGAAAGCGTGAGCGCACGATCCGCGTCGCAGGGTGAGGTGTCAGAACGGTATCCGCCAGTTGCCCCGGCGGGATTGAAGCCAAAGCTTGTGGCGTCAGCGGTTCCTCGTCGGCCGCGTGATAGGCGTCGAGCCAGGCGCGCTCGATCCGCGCAATATCGGCCAACCAAGGCATTGACTGAGCGTATTCGTAGCGCTCAATGAAATCGGGAAAGTCGTGGCCGTATTCGAACAGAAGCGGTGACGTGGGGGGCGTGGCGCGCACATGAAACCTTGCCATCGCGCGAAAGAAATCCACGCCGGTAATACGCATTGTCGCCGGAAACGCCGCCGCCAGCGCGTTGATCAGGCTGACCGTGACATTGTTGCGATAAACGTTGTAGCGCTTGCCTGCGGCCTTGCCATTCGGTCCTGAAACGGAAGCTGGCGGCGCGCGCCCGGGATCGAGCAGCGCGGGGGCGAAGCCGGCCGCATAGCCGAGGCGGTCTCCAAGACTGTGGATTTGGCGATCAACGGGCTGCATTGGCTTTGCCGAGCACGAAACTGTGCGAATGGCGGTCGAGAATCGATTGAGCGGCGGCTGCCTCCGCCTTGAGAACGGGCCAGACGGGGATATCGCTGTCCCATTCAACGAGCGTCGGCATAAGCCCGCATTTGCCGATCACGATATCGAACAGTTTCCATACTGCGTCGGCGACCGGGCCGTCATGGCTGTCGATGAGCAGCAGGTCGCCCTCGTCATCCGCCTGCTCGGCGTGCCCGGCCAGATGGATTTCGCCAACATGTTCAAGCGGAAAATCGGCGAGATAGGAAAGTGCGGAGTAGCCGTGGTTGGTGGCTGAAACGAAGACATTGCTGACATCAAGCAGCAGGCCGCAGCCGGTGCGCCGGACCAGTTTGCGGACGAAATCCGTTTCGCTCATCGTCGATTGCGGAAAAACGACATAGGTCGATGGATTCTCCAGCAGGATTGGGCGGCCAATCATCTCCTGCACCTGGTCGATGTGATCGGCGACGCGGGCAAGCGTCGCCGCTGTGTAGGGGAGAGGAAGCAGATCGTTGAAATAAGTCGTGCCA
>JBOHKD010000409.1:0-1754 GCA_050728895.1 Aestuariivirga sp. | reverse complement strand
CTACCATCGTGCGCGGGGCCGACACGGCAAGGCTCGATCTGGCACCGGAAGCGCCGGGGCTGCTCGCGGCATCTCTCGGTCTTTCTCGCATGTTCTCCGACGACCTGAAACAGCTCGACGCCGGAATGTTGCTTTACGACGCTTTCTACCGCTGGTGCCGGGACGCGACCGACGAGACCCATAATTGGCCGACCAACAAGGCGAAGCCGTGATGCCGCCTCCTTCCTTCACGGAGGGCCTGAAGGTCTGGGCCCGCATCGGCTGTCTTTCCTTCGGCGGGCCCGCCGGGCAGATCGCCCTGATGCACCGGGAGATCGTCGAGGAGCGGCAATGGCTCAGCGAAACACAATATCTCTCCGCGTTGAATTTTTGCATGTTGCTGCCAGGGCCGGAAGCTATGCAGCTTGCGACCTATGCGGGCTGGAAACTCCATGGCACCAGGGGTGGCCTCGCCGCAGGGCTGCTCTTCGTGGCTCCGGGCGCGCTCGTCATTCTGGCGCTCTCGATGCTTTATGGCGCCTTCGGCGATCTGCCGTGGATATCGGCGATCTTTTATGGCGTGAAAGCCGCCGTGCTGGCCATTGTCATCGAAGCCCTGCTGCGGGTGGCGCGGCGCGCTCTCGAAACGCGCGCCGACTGGATCGTCGCCGGCCTCGCCTTTCTCGCTCTCTATGGTTTCGGCCTGCCCTTTCCTCTCATCATCCTCGCCGCCGCAATCTTCGGTTTCCTGCGCGGCGGCGGCGTGGCCGAAACTTCTCATGCCGAATTCCCGTCGCTGAAAAGCCTCGGCGCCACCATCGCGATCTGGGCGGCGATTTGGCTTCTACCCCTCGCACTCCTCGCCGCGATATTAGGATCTCATCACGTGCTGACCGAGGCGGGGGTATTCTTTTCCAAGCTCGCGATCGTCACCTTTGGCGGCGCCTATGCGGTGCTCTCCTACATGGCGCAGGCCGCCGTCGAACAGAAAGGCTGGCTTACAGCCCCGGAAATGATCGACGGCTTAGCCCTTGCCGAGACAACGCCGGGGCCATTGATCCTTGTGACCGAATTCGTAGGCTATCTCGCCGCCTCCCGCGCCATGGGTGGCATCTGGGGCGGCCTGGCCGGCGCTGCCGCCACCCTGTGGATGACGTTTGCCCCCTGTTTCCTGTGGATCTTCGCGGGCGCTCCCTATATCGAGCATATCGGCAGAAAGCCGCGCCTGTCGGGCGCGCTTGCGGCGATCACCGCCGCGGTCGTCGGCGTCATTCTCAACCTGTCGGTGTGGTTCGGCCTGCATGTGCTCTTCGGCAAGGTCGAGCGCGTGGACGGAATTTTCAGGCCGTGGCTACCGGATTGGCCAACCCTCGATCCCGCTGCGCTGGTGCTGAGCATCATTGCCGCCGCGGCGCTGCTGCGATTTCACCTTGGAATCCCGAAGACCTTGGCGCTTTGCGGCGGCTTGGGGCTTGTGTGGAAACTCGCGGTGTAAGACATCCCGCCGATTGGACAAATACTTGCGGTGTGCGCTATTTAGGCGTCCAATCCCTCTCGTCACAAGGCCATCGGATGTCAGCCTATTCGCCCCTTGTCGGCCTGCCTGCCGACACCTATGAGAGTCAGGGCTTTCTCAATCACTCGCTCGGCGACAAATATGTTCGCGTTGTAGCCGAAGTGGTGAAGTGTACGCCCGTGATGATTCCCGCGATGGTCGATGCGCTGCATCTCGATCAACTGCTCGACCATTTCGACGGTATCCTGATGACGGGGGC
>JBOHKD010000408.1:0-1769 GCA_050728895.1 Aestuariivirga sp. | reverse complement strand
GTCCCCCTCTCGTCATGGCCGTGCCTGTCACGGCCATCTTCTTGCGGCGGTTCAGAAGAAGATGCCCGCAACAAGTGCGGGCATGACGAGGAGTGGAGAGGGCGGTAATCCTGCGTTCCTCCGTCAAGCCTCAAGCAGAAACGGCGTGCCCTCGAAAGCATCGGCGCCGCGGCCGATCTTTTCCACCGCGCGGACCATGCGGCCGGAGCGCCCGAGCAGCGCATCGGTGAAGGAAACGATCAGCCGGTTCGGTGTGGCCGAAGGCGAGGCCTGGCGCAATGTCCATGCAAGCTCCTCTTCCTCAACTCGGGGATTAAACAGGCAGAGCGCCGTATAGGCGGCGGCGGTCGAGCGGCTGATGCCCGCCCAGCAATGGATAAGCATCGGATTTGCGCGGTCCCAACGTTCGAAGAAGGCCACGAGTTTCTCGGCATCGGCGGCGCGGGGCGAAGTAAATCCATCCGTCGGCTGAACAATATCGTGGAACGTCAGTCGGAGGTGTCTGTCCCCGCGAACGCCGTCAAAACTCGGATGCGGCGTTTCCGGGCCGAGCAGGCTCACCACATGGCTCACGCCGTGTCCATCGGCGAGAGACCGGGCCTTGTTGAGCGGGCAGACGATAATCATGGCCTCACAGGAGCTGCTTGAACGTCTTGAGATAAATGGCACCCGCTTCGGGCGGCGCAAGGGGATTCAGCCGGTGAAATTTTCGCGAGCCTACGCCATCGAGCCCGCGCGGGCGGTTGAAGAACTTCTCCGCCTCGCTAACGCTGAATCCCGCCAGTTGTGTCGCTTCGAGATAGGCGGCCATACGGTCGGCCTTCTTGATCGCGATTGCAAGCGGCTCGCTGCATTTCGGCGGCAGTCCGAAACGGATATAAATCTGTCCCATCAGGCGCTGCTCGAATTCCTTGTAGTCGAATCCGAGTGCCGCCTTGAAGGGCGAAATCATGTCGCCGATCACATATTCCGCCGCATCGTGGAGGAGGGCAGTGAGACGTTGCGGGCGGGTAAGCGAGGGATCGAGATGAAAAGCGATTTGCTCCACCAGCACGCAATGCTGGGCCACCGAGAAGGCATGATCGCCCTTGGTCTGCCCGTTCCAGCGGGCAACGCGGGCAAGCCCATGGGCAATGTCCTCGATCTCGATATCGAGTGCCGATGGATCGAGCAGGTCGAGCCTCCGCCCGGAAAGCATGCGCTGCCAGGCGCGAAGCCCGTTTGCCATCTCTACCGTTCCAGCTTCTTCACGGCGTGATAACGGTGGCAATCCACCATGTGATCATTTACCAGCCCACAGGCCTGCATGAAGGCGTAAACGATGGTGGGGCCGACAAAGCGGAAGCCGCGGTGCTTCAGATCCTTAGAGATTTTTTCCGCAAGGGGTGTGGTGGCCTTAATATCGCTCATGCTGCGCAGTTTGTTTTGCAAAGGGTTCCCATCCAGAAAATTCCACAAGTAAGCCGAGAAATCCGGCATGGCCAAATAGGCTTTTGCATTGCTGACGCTTGCATCGATCTTCAGGCGATTGCGCACGATGCCCGTATCCTGCATCAGGGCTTTGAGTTTTCGCGCATCGTAAGCCGCCATTTTTTCCGGATTGAAATCGTCAAACGCCGCGCGGAAAGCGTCGCGCTTGCGCAAAATGGTAATCCACGAAAGACCCGCCTGAAAGCCGTCAAGCAGCAGCTTTTCAAACAGCGCGCGCGAGTCGTATTCAGGCACGCCCCACTCCGTGTCGTGATAGGCCACATAGATGGCGTCCGTGC
>JBOHKD010000407.1:0-1774 GCA_050728895.1 Aestuariivirga sp. | reverse complement strand
GGATAAGGGCGATCAATATGTGTTCATCGCTCTTGCTTCAACGGCAAAGGCCATATTGAGCTACCGCGTCGGCAAGCGTGATTTGCCGAATACACAATCGTTCCTGCACGATCTTCGCGCCCGCGTGGTTAATGCCCCGGAAATTTCATCGGACGGCTTCCCTGCTTATCCCCAAGCGATTGACGACGCCTTTGGACTGGATTGCACCTATGGGCAGATCATCAAGAAATACGCTGGCGAGCCTGCCATTGACGCTGCCCGCCGCTATTCACCAGGCTATGTAGTAGGGGTAGAAAAGACCGATGTAGTTGGGAAGCCGGTTCGTATCTCTACAAGTTTTGTCGAGCGGCAAAACTTAAGCGTTCGGATGCATTCGCGGCGCTTCACGCGATTGACGAACGGTTTCAGCAAGAAGCTGGAGAACCATATCGCGGCCTTCGGCCTTCATGCGGCCTACTACAATTTTTGCCGCGTCCATGAGAGTTTGCGGGTGACTCCCGCTATGGCTCTCGGCGTGGTGGACCATATCTGGACGATTGGCGAATTGATTGATGCCGCACTTGATGGCGAAATCAAAGAACCCATTGGCCGGAAAGTGGGCCGGTTCACGGTAATTGATGGCGGAGTGTCCTAAGATGAATTATCGAGTGTCCGAATTAGGACAGCACCGGGGAGTGGCGCGGCTATTGCGGATCGGTTATAGGGGCCATGAAGCACCCGTAGCTCAGCTGGATAGAGTGCTGCCCTCCGAAGGCAGAGGTCACAGGTTCGAATCCTGTCGGGTGCGCCAAATTTTCGCTGTTCTGCGCCAGAACCGCGTCGCGGCTGCCTTAAGCCCTCCATGCCATGATCAGTAACGCGCCGAGCAATCGTCAAGCTACCCCGCCGGCCGGTCCTTGCAGCCGCGTACGCACGCGGCAGATCGTACCGGCGGATAGTTCGAAGAACGATCAGCCGCCGTAGCGCTTCATGACCATGCTGGAGGGATCGATCATGGACATGAACGCCCCGGCGGCCGGCGCATTGGCGAAGCTCGCCATGGAGGCGTCGGCGTCGGCGATCGAACGCCAGTGGACGATGACCAGCCACTCGCCATCCTTGCCCGGCGCCGACTCGCGCGAGAGGAACCCGGGCTGCTTCGATACGTGTTCGGTCTCGACCGCCTTATCGACGGGCTGAAAGGCATCATAGGTGGCGCCGGGCTTCAGTTTGAGCGTCACCACCTCGATGACCGGACGTTGATCTTGGGCATTGGCTATACCGATCGACATGACGGCCCCCAGTATTGTTAAGATAGACACGGCGCAAAAGCGGACATAACGATTCATAAGATTTTTTTCCTGTTGAGGTTCGACCTGAGAGTTAGAATTTACCGTTGGCGTTCTTCCACTGATCCTGGGCGGGGATGGTCTCAATCGTGTCCCAGTGCTCCGCTAACTTGCCATTCTCGACACGGAACAGGTCGTAGAACGATGTCGGCTTGCCGCCCAGGGTGCCTTCGCTGACCGCCAGCACGAAATTGCCTTCGCCCAACACCTGATGGATGCGGTCGTATTTCATCGTGATGCCCGCTTTCGCCATTGCCTCAAGCGCCTTGCCGAGCCCGGAGAGCCCATCCGCGATCTGCGGGTTGTGCTGGACGTAAGCGTCGCCGTCGAAATAGCCGGTGAGCTTTTCCATGCGCCCATTGACCAGGATGTCATCGATGAACGCCCGAACCAGCGCCTTGTTGGCTTCGGTGTCCTCAAGGCCCGTGGCCTCGGCCGGGCCGTCG
>JBOHKD010000406.1:0-1776 GCA_050728895.1 Aestuariivirga sp. | reverse complement strand
GCGATGAACTCCTCGCCGATATAGACTTCCGCCGAATCATCCTTCTGCGGCCGCTTGCGCACGCTGATCGTGGCAAGCGCGAACGTGGTGCGCAGATACTTGGTCAGCTTGGCAATTTCGTCGGGCTTCAAGACGGCAACTCCCGTGGGATGGTGGATGCCGTCTAGCCTCAATCCGTTGTTGCCGCAACCGGCTCGACATTGTGATCCATGACGCGGGCCGGCTCCTCGCAGCCGGCATAACCCACGACCTTGGCGGGAACGCCGGCAACCGTCGTGTTGGCGGGAACGTCATGCAGCACCACCGAGCAGGCGGCAACCCTGGAGCATCGCCCGATCTCGATATTGCCGAGTATCTTGGCGCCGGCGCCTAACAGGACGCCTTCGCGAATTTTTGGATGCCGGTCGCCCGTGTTCTTGCCGGTGCCGCCCAGCGTCACCCCCTGCATGATCGAGACATTGTCCTCGATTACCGAGGTCTCGCCGATGACAATGTCATGGCCATGGTCGACCATGATGCCCTTGCCGATACGCGCGGCGGGATGGACATCGACGCTGGCGATGATCGAGGAGCGGCTTTGCAAATAATAGGCGAAGTCCTTGCGGCCCATGTGCCACAGGCGGTGCGCCATGCGGTGTGTCTGGATGGCCTGATAGCCTTTGAAGTAAAGCAGCGGATCGGCATAGCGGTGGCAGGCGGGATCGCGCTCGAAGGTGGCGATGATGTCGGCGCGGGCGGCAACGCCGATTTGGGGCTCGGTTTCCACCGCATCCTCAAAGGCCTGCACCACGAGGTCGGTGCCGATATCGGCATTGCCCAGCCGCTGGGCAAGGCGATGGATCAGCGCCTTCTCAAAAGACGAGTGATTGAGCACCGAGGCAAAGATGAAGCCGCCAAGCACCGGCTCCTGCCGCGCGATCTCCTCGGCTTCGCCGCGAATGCGGTCCCACACGGGATCGAGGCGTTCAACGGTCTGCGGTTTGGTGGCCTGACGCATGGCTGGTCTCCTGTGTCACGATTATATGCCGGATTAATCCATATAGGGAGTGTGCTACGGTTTTGTGAAGTGTGACGTTAACGATTTCATCGGTTTAAATTTTCCTTTATGCATCAATCGGTTGACCAACAATGAACTCACTGGAACACCGCTACCATCCATGAATTTGCCTGATGAAGGTTTGATAAGAGAGAGCGTCCACCCGCATGGTTTCCCCTGCCTCGTCATGGCCGGGCATCGTCCCGGCCATCTTCTTTGCGCGACGGAGAAGACGATGCCCGGATCAAGTCCGGGCATGACGAGGTGGGGGAGTCGCCAGAAACTCCACCACCACCTGCTTGTAAACCTTGTCCCCCACCGCATTCATGTGGCCGCGGCCCCGCAGTGTGAGACCCTTCGCGCCGGGAATCGCGGCAACCAGCGTTGCGACGTCGCCCGCTACTTCGTCTTTTTCACCGGCGACAACGAGGACCGGAACTGAAATGCGGGCAAGCTCGGCTTCCGTGATCTTCACCCGCGACGCGCGCATGCAGGCGGCCAGCGCTTTGAGATCGCCCTTTGTCTGCTCGGCGAAAATGCGGAATGACCGCGCGCCAGTGTCCGTAACCTCCGCCAGCGATTTCGCCTCAAGACCAGCAGCGATGGCCTTGGCTCCGCCCACGCCGGTAATCATGCGCGAGGCAAGGCCCGCGAATACGGCGCGGCGAACTCGTTCAGGATGATTGATGGTCAGAAAAGCCGCGATCCGCGCGCCCATGGAATAGCCCATGACATGGGCT
>JBOHKD010000405.1:0-1792 GCA_050728895.1 Aestuariivirga sp. | reverse complement strand
GCACGATTCTGGCCATCGTCTTGCGCATCGTCCTGCTGTTCGTGGTGCTGCAACTCATCGCCGCGTTCCAGAGCCCATTGTTTGGAGTTCACCTGCCGGTCTTCGAGGCTTCCTTCAACGGTCACAGCCTGATCGTGCTGGCGGGCGGCGCCTTTCTCATTCACACGGCGACGACAGAAATCTTCCACATGCTTTCCGTCGACGATCTCGAACACGAGGAAGGCGCAGGCCCGAAACATTCGAGCGTGGCGCGGGCGCTGTTCTGGATTCTGGTGATGAACATCGTGTTTTCCTTCGACACGGTGCTCTCCGCCGTGGCGCTGACCAAGAATTTTATCGTCATGTCCACCGCCATCATTGTCTCCGGCATTTTCATGGTCGTGCTTTCCGAGCATGTGGCGCGCTTCCTGCAGAAGAACCGCATGTACGAGGTGCTGGGCCTCTTCGTGCTGCTGCTGGTCGGTGTCATGCTGCTGTCGGAAGGCGGGCACATCGCGCATCTGGCGTTTTTCGGTTATCCGGTCGAGCCGATGGCCAAGACGACGTTCTATTTCGTCGCCGGAGTACTTTTGCTGGTGGACATCATTCAGGGGCGCTACCAGAAGAAGCTGATGGCCGAAGAGCAAAAAACCCGCTCCTGACCGCATTGCCCTTTGGCCTTGGGCGCGCTAAAGCCACGCCCGAAACATCACCATTTTCAGGAACATACAAGCAAGATGGCGCGCCAGTTCATCTATCATATGCAAGGCCTGTCGAAGGCATATGCCGGGGGAAAAAAGGTTCTCGACAATATCCATTTGTCTTTTTATCCGGATGCGAAAATAGGCGTGCTCGGCCCCAACGGCTCGGGCAAATCGACATTGCTGCGCATCATGGCGGGCATCGATACGGAGTGGAACGGCGAAGCCTGGCTCGCCGATGGCGCCACTTGCGGCTATCTCATGCAGGAGCCGGAACTCGATCCGGCACTCGATGTGATGGGCAATGTGATGGAGGGAGTCGCCTCCAAGAAGGCGATCCTCGACCAATATAATTCGCTGATGGCGGACTACAGCGAGGAGAACGCCGAAAAAGCGGGCAAGCTTCAGGACACAATCGACGCGCAGAACCTGTGGGATCTCGAAGCCCAGGTTGAACAGGCGATGGATGCGATGCGCTGTCCGCCAAGCGATTCGGCAATCGACAATCTCTCCGGCGGCGAGAAACGCCGCGTGGCGCTGACCCAGCTTTTGTTGCGCAAGCCCGATCTCCTGCTCCTCGATGAACCCACCAATCATCTCGACGCCGAAAGTGTCAACTGGCTCGAACATCACTTGCGCGATTATGCCGGCTCCATCCTCATTGTCACCCACGACCGTTATTTCCTCGACAATGTGACGGCGTGGATTCTCGAGCTGGATCGCGGCCGCGGCATTCCCTATGAGGGCAACTACACCGCCTATCTCGGCCAGAAGGCCAAGCGGTTCACCCAGGAATCGCGCGAGGACCAGGCCCGCCAGAAAGTGATCGAGCGCGAGCAGGAATGGATATCGTCCTCGCCCAAGGCGCGCCAGGCCAAGTCCAAGGCGCGCTTCAAGGCCTATGATGAACTGCTCAAGATCAATGAGGAGCGGCTCAAATCGAATGTGGCGCAGATCATCATTCCACCGGGCGAGCGCCTGGGCAGCAATGTCATTAGCGTCGAGGGCCTCAACAAGGGTTATGGCGACCGGCTTTTGATCGAGAACCTCACCTTCAAGCTGCCGCCGGGCGGCATTGTCGGCATCATCGGCCCCAATGGCGCTGGGAAAAC
>JBOHKD010000404.1:0-1795 GCA_050728895.1 Aestuariivirga sp. | reverse complement strand
CAAGCGCTCGGCGAGAAGGGCTGCGGCACACAATGCCGGCGCCGTGCCCCTGCTTTCGGGTTCGAGCAACAGGGAGAGCTTCCCGGGGAAGGCATCCGCCGCCTGCTGGCGCACCAGCATTTCGTGCGCGACGTTGCATGCCACTATAGGAGAAGCGAGCCCTTGCATTTGCGTAACGCGATGGAGAGTCGCTTGCAGCAATGTCGTACCGCCATTGCCGATCGCCAGAAACGGCTTCGGCAGTGTTTCCGTGGACACTGGCCACAGCCGCGTTCCCTTGCCGCCTGCAAAAATGACAGGAACGATCATGCAGGAAATTCCCCCAGCACACGAAGTGCCGGGACTATGGCACATCGCTTCCCGCAAGTCCGCCGATGTTGACCCCTTGAGTATCTGGGGATAAAGCCTTTTCCACTCTCACCCTTTGCTTGGGGAATCGTCTAACGGTAGGACAGCGGACTCTGACTCCGCCAGTCTAGGTTCGAATCCTAGTTCCCCAGCCATCCGCCTTCGCTACGCTATGGCGCGATTGGCTTGCCAAGCGCGGCGGAGTGTAGCGAAGGCGGACACCGCGCCGAAGCGCTTGCGTGTAGGCGGGCTGCCTCTTGGTGAATGGAAATGTATTATGTCTATATTCTCCGAAGCGAAACCAGCCTGGACCGATATTATATCGGCTTCACCGAAGATCTGAAGAAGCGGCTAGGCCAGCATAATGCCGGCGAATCTATTCACACCAACAAATACCTCCCCTGGCGTCTTAAAACTTATACTGCGTTTGATAGTAAGAAAAAGGCGCAGCAGTTTGAAGCCTGCCTCAAAAGCGGCTACGGAAGGAGCTTTGTGAAAAAGCATTTGTAATTGCCGTCGCAGAGCTTGGAAACCTTCCTCAAGCCGCGCGAAACCCGTGGAACATTGAACCCCGCCCTTCCTTACTCCGCCGTCTTGAAGATGCGGTGATAAACCGTATCGCCCGCCCGCAAGCCGATCCGCTTGGCGGTGCCCCCGGCAATTTCGAGCACGGCAAGCACCGGCTCGCTGACGCCGATCGCATCGAGCGAATGCGGCACCGTGTTCTCGGCGATGTAAGCGATGGTGCCGTCGGCGCGGATGAAGGCCATGTCGAGCGGGATCAAGGTATTCTTCATCCACATGGCGACGGGCCGGGGCTCGCCATAGTCGAACAGCATGCCGCGATCTTCGGGCAAACGCTGGCGGAACATGAGGCCGCGCTGGCGCAATTCCTCGGTATCGGCGATCTCGACGGTGAACAGCACGGCGCCGTTCTCCGTTGCCACCGTCAACGGCTCGATCTTGGAAAGAGGCGCCTCCTGGGCCTGCGGCGCCGCCACAGCCGCCATCCACAGGAAGGCCACGAGGAAACCCAAAACAAGTTTGCGCATGGGCCGCATTCTTTCGGCGGAAACTGCGGCGGCAGGATGGTCAGTTCGTATGCGCCGGGCCGCCATCGAGCGAGATGCGGACTTCCGCGGCCATATTACCCTTGGGGCCTTCGCCGAAGCGCACATAAACCCAGGTCTCGGGCTGGAGTTCGGTGATCGCCGTCTTGCGCAAGGTTTCCATGTGCACGAAAATATCGGGCTTGCCTTCGCCTTCGGACACAAAGCCGAAGCCCCGTGCCCGGTTGAACCATTTCACCTTGACCCGCACCCAGCCGCTGGAAGGCGTCACCGTATTGTGGGCCCGGCTTTTGCGTTCGACCGGATGTATCGCCGTCGAGAGGTCAACGGCTAGAACCCGGAGGCACTGATAACCCTTCTGGCGCTCCACTACCTCG
>JBOHKD010000403.1:0-1827 GCA_050728895.1 Aestuariivirga sp. | reverse complement strand
GAAAGCACCAGTCTTCCCTGTCCGCCAGTTGCGGGCAAAGAACATGAGCGGCGTCTGGCACTTCCGCAAGCAGGCATGTTTGAGAGACGTCATCTGATAGAGACCTGCCGCCAGCAGCAGCAAGCCACCCGCCGTTGCGCCCGTTACCGCCATCATGCCGTTAAGCGGAATGGCTGGCTGGATCAGGAGTTGCAGCACCATCGCCGCGGCGCTGAATCCCGTCCAGACCGCGCCATAGCCGCCGGCGAAGAGCGCAGAAGGAACCCGTGCAGCACCGTTCTCCGCGAATTTGCGGTTCATCGCCGCGTACATGAGGATTGCCGGCGCGGCCGAGGGCAGCATCATGGCCAGCATCATGGTCCACCACATGATGAAGAGGAGCACCGCATAGGCAATGCTTCCGGCGGGCATCATCATCAATGCGCCGCCGGTGTGGAGAGACGCGTAAAGACCTGCCGCCGTCACCAGCGCCAGCCCCGCCAGCACGACGATGCGTTCGTTTTGCGCGGCACGTTCGGAGAGCGAGACGGGCAGCGTGCTGCCCGTGTCTGTCAATGGACGACGCCCTTGCCCGTGAGGTGCAGCATGGCAAGGTGTGCGTGGCGATCCTTGTTGTCGAGCTTGATGGGACCGGCGGATTTGCTTGAACCGCTGGCGAATTCCGCCGCGATGTATTCAAAGCCCGCGCGCAGCGACACATTGGCATGATGGGGTTTGCCGGTCACGGGATTGCGGATGGCGGTGGTCTTGGCTTCCACCACGCCCGGCACGCTAAAATGGCCCTCGCAGGATTTCATGTCGGCCTTGAAGTCGATGCGTTTGAACATCGGCGTGTGAACCGTGTCGCACATCGAGACGAAGACCTGGAAGAAGGTGGCGCCGGGTTCGGTATCCTGCCCCGACATGATCTTGAGCAGGGCGTCGCGCTGTTCCTGCGTGGCGCGCTCATCGACGATGGGCAGGATCTCACCGTGGCCCATGTGGATCGGACCGGGCCAAGCAGCGGTTGCAGCCCAGTTGAGGCCATCCAATTTTACTTTACCGTAATGGCCCTTCTCGATGTGCATTCCGACCGCCGCGCGGCAGGTGCCATCTGTCGGCAATGAATTGAACTGGCAGGGGCAGCCATAGGCACAATTGCAAGTCGCGATCTCCGGACCGCGAATCATCCACTCCGTAAAGGCCATTACGTTCTCCTTTTCACCTGTTGAGGCACGTCAATAGAAAGCTAGCGCATTTGTAATCACGGGGCCAGCCCATGGGGCCGGTTTCATACGACCCTTAAGATGGTCCAATAGGCCGTGCCCGAGACGATATGAGGCTCAAGTTCCTTGCTCCATTCGGCGTGGGCGGGGTTCTTGCCGATGGCGGCGAAGAAAGCCTCAAGCTGGGCCAGGGACTCGACTTTGTGGTTCACTTCGATTGTGGCCTCGCGGGCGCCGATTGAGCCGGTGAGCATGGAGAACTCCATGGTACCGGTGCCGGCCTGACGGCCGATCTCCTGCTCCCAGCGCCGCATCAAATCGAGCACCTTCTGCTTCTGGCCGAATTTGGCATCGATGTGCCATCTTGCGATGAACATGGGGTTCTCCTCAAAACAACTGTCTAGTATGGATCCAGGAAGGCGAACGTGCGAAGCGCCATGAGCATGGATGCTATCGAAAAGGTGTCCTATTCAGACAATAGCAAGTTCCACCCTTAGCGCTTCGGTCGAGATTTGCCGCTCACTCATCCCAGGCTTGGACGAGGCTCTGCTTTGCAATCTTGCCGTCTTCAAGTTGTAGAACGGAGAAGCAGAGAACCTTCGCACCATCGGGATAAGTGCAA
>JBOHKD010000402.1:0-1829 GCA_050728895.1 Aestuariivirga sp. | reverse complement strand
CAAGGCCAAGGAATTCGACGACGTGATCAAGGTAGGGCGCACGCAGCTCATGGACGCCGTGCCCATGCGTCTGGGCTCCGAGTTCCGGGCCTTCGCCGTAACCATCGGCGAGGACATCGACAGGCTGCGGGAATTCGCCAATCTGCTGCGCGAAGTCAATCTCGGCGGCACGGCCATCGGCACCGGCATCAACACGCCCGAAGGCTATTCGGCGAAAGTGATCCAGCACCTCTCGGATATTTCCGGTGTGGCGCTTGTCCCGGCCGGCGATCTGATCGAGGCCACTTCCGACATGGGCGCCTTCGTTACCTTCTCGGGTGTTCTCAAGCGCATCGCGGTCAAGCTTTCAAAAATGTGCAACGACCTCCGGCTCCTCAACTCGGGGCCGCGCGCGGGCTTTGGCGAAATCAAGCTGCCCGCGGTGCAGGCCGGCTCTTCCATCATGCCCGGCAAGGTCAATCCGGTGATCCCCGAGGTCGTCAACCAGATCGCTTACCAGGTGATCGGCAACGATCTCACCGTAACGATGGCGGCGGAAGCGGGCCAGCTACAGCTTAATGCCATGGAACCGGTCATCGTTCTCAACATACTCCAGTCCATGCGCATGCTGATGCGCGGCATGCAGGTGCTGCGCGAGAAATGCATCGCCGGGATCGAAGCCGATCGCGAGCGTTGCCAGGAACTGCTGGAGGGCTCGCTCATCACCGTCACCGCGCTCAATCCCTATATCGGTTATACCGAGGCGAGCCGCGTCGCCAAGACGGCGGCAAGAACCCGCCGCAGTATCCGCGATATCGTCGTGGCGGAAGGCCTGATGACGGAAGCCCAGCTGGCGGAAGCTTTCGCAACCGACAATCTGCTCGGCATCCGGCATCCGCATGGTTGAGTTTCAGGCGATGCTGGATCGAAACGGTTTCCTGCGGTCATGAAAATTAAGCCTTGCGCCGGGCGACGGCATCGTTCTATGATTTAACGATCAAGGGTCCGCAAGAGGCCGAGGGGGAGGGGTATGCTAGTTCTCGCTGCACGCAGAATTCTTTCGATGGCCCTGATCATGTTTGTGATCTCGGTCCTGCTTTTCATGTTTTTTGAAGGCGACAAGCTGAACCTCGCCATGCGGGTTCTGGGTCCCTATTCAACCATAGAAGGGCGGCTCCAGTGGCTCGCGGACGAAGGCTACAACCGGTCCCTTGTGACACGCTATTTCAGTTGGCTCTATGGCTTTTTTACCGGCGATTGGAAAATATCGGCGCAATCCAACACGCCAGTTTTCGACTTCCTGCTGCCGCGGCTGAAGAATACGGGCATTCTCGGGGGTCTCGTATTCCTCGGAACGGTGAGCATTTCGCTGGTTCTTGGAGTTTTTTCGGGAATCGCGGAAGCGAGCTTGCGCGACCGCGCGATTACGGTCGTCTCCGTACTTACGACCTCCGTCCCGGAATTCGCATCGGCCACTTTCCTTGTCGCCATTTTCGTCTTCTGGCTTGGTTGGCTGCCGGGCTCGTCGTCCTTTTCGAACGGCTTTTCCTGGGCCGAGATGGTTTTGCCGATTGCAACCCTCGTGATCTTCAATTTCGGCTATTACACGCGCATGACGAGAGCTTCCATGGCGGAAGTCATGTCGTCGCAATACGTGCGCACCGCCGTTCTCAAGGGCTTGCCCTATCGCCGCGTCGTGATGAGCCACGCATTGCGCAACGCACTGATCGCGCCCTTTACCGTGATGATCCTGCAGCTCAACTTTTTGCTTTCGGGCGTCGTCGTCGTCGAGGTGTTCTTCGCCTATGACGGATACGGCAAGGCGCTTTACGATGCCGCCTTGTTCGGCG
>JBOHKD010000401.1:0-1829 GCA_050728895.1 Aestuariivirga sp. | reverse complement strand
CATGTAGCAGCTTGGCATTGATGATGTCGCGCTGCGACAGTAACTCATCCAGATCCATGGAACCCATCACGGTGCGGATATTGGTCATGGTCATGTTGATGATGGCGTTCTGCAAATCGTTGATTTCATAGGTGGCGCGCGCTGCGTCGAGTACCTGATAGAAAGCGACGCCATCGACTGTCACCATGGCGTTATCGCGGGTGATGACTTCCTGCGAGGGAACCTGGATCACCCGTTCCATCATGTTCTGCTTGGCGCCGATCTTGTCGATGAAGGGAATGATCAGTCCAAGGCCCGGCCCAAGCGTGCGCACATATTTGCCGAAACGCTCGACCGTGTAGGCATACCCTTGCGGTACCATGCGGATCGCCCGCAACAGATAGAAGAGGACAACCGCTACCGCTACCAGGACAAATACACTCGCACCTTCAAACATGTTCCCCCTCCGTGATTAGCTTTTCCGTCTTAGCGATCCCGCAGCCCAGCGCAAGGCCGTTCACAGCCAACCCGCGAGTTCCCGGCGCACGATGGATTCCATCATGCCGATCGATTCCGGAGAATCATTCAGGCACGGCACCGTCGAAAATTCTGTACCACCATGTTCAAGAAAAGTTTCTTTCAGCCCGATGGCAACTTCCTCCAGCGTTTCCACGCAATCGGCGGCAAATCCGGGCATGACGATGACAAGATTTTTTGCACCCTTGGCGGGCAGACCTTCGATAGTGCCTTGAGCATAGGGTTTGAGCCACTCCGCCCTGCCGAACCGCGACTGGAAAACCAACTGCAATTTCTCCCGCGGCAATCCAAGCCGCTCGGCCAGGAGCCTCGCCGTCTCCCGGCAATGGCCCTCGTAGGGATCGCCGGCGTCGACATAGGCCTGCGGCAGGCCATGGAATGAGGCAAGGATGAGATCGGGCGTCCAGCTTAGGGACGCCAAATGCCGCTCAACGCCGAGCGCCAGTGCTTCGATATAGGCGGGGTTGTCGAAATAGGGCGGCACCGACCGGATGGCAGGCTGCAGGCGCAATTCCTTGAGAGCGTCGAAGGCCTTGTCGAGAGCGGTTGCCGTGGTGGCGGCACTGTATTGTGGATAGAGGGGAAACAGCAGGATGCGCTCGCAGCCCGCTTCGGCGAATGCCTTGATGCGATCGCCGATGGCGGGGCGTCCATAGCGCATGGCCCAATCCACCATGATATTTGGTATCCCCGACAGGCGCTGCACCAGCTTTTCCGTCTGGTTCCGGGTGATCGTTCTGAGCGGCGATTCATTCAGCTCCCGGTTCCATATCTTGTCGTAGGCCTTGCCGCTCTTTTGCGGCCGGAAAGACAGAATGATGCCGTTGAGAATGAACCACCAGCGAAAGCGATTGCCCTCGATCACGCGCCGGTCCCACAGAAATTCCTTCAGATAGCGCCGCATGGGCCAATAGGACGTTGCCTCGGGCGTTCCGAGATTGATCAGAAGAGCGCCGATTTTTCCAATACTGTTCATGGGGAGTGGGTTTAGCCCGGTGTTAACGCCTTGCAAATGCCAAAGCCCATGCACTGGTCATCGCCCGGAAAATCGCGTTAGATCGATCCGCATGGCAGGATCGGAAAACATGACCCGGAGAAGGTCTAAGCACCCGTTCATGTGTGGGATCGCAACAACTTCCCCCAAGGGTTTCTCGGCGGCGATTTTCGGCGCCCCCCATGGCACGCCCTATAAGGGCATCGACAACCGTATTCACGGCTCCGCGCCCGATGCCTTCCGTGCGGCACTTGCCTCCGATAGAGATTGGCTCGGCCATTGGGATTTCGATATGGGCGGCCCGCTCCTGCGGCGTGGC
>JBOHKD010000400.1:0-1831 GCA_050728895.1 Aestuariivirga sp. | reverse complement strand
TGCCGAGCGTCAGCACGATACCGGCGATACCGGGAAGCGTCAGCGTGAAACCGAAAACCGACATGATGCCGATGAGCATCACGAGGTTGGCGATAAGGGCAATGTTGGCGAAAATGCCGAACAGGCCGTAGGGCAGCATGATGAAAATCATGATGCCAACGAGGCCAACGGCCGAGGCGATGATACCGGCGCGGATCGAATCGGCGCCAAGGCTCGGGCCCACGGTGCGCTCTTCGACGATGGTGAGCTTGGCCGGCAACGCGCCGGAGCGCAGCACGATCGCCAGGTCGGCGGTCTCTTGGCTGGTGAAATTGCCGGAAATCTGCCCGGAACCGCCGGGAATCGGCTCGTTGATGTTCGGATAGCTTACGATCAGGTCGTCGAGAATGATGGCGAATGGCTTGCCGACGTTTTCCCGGGTGAGCCGGGCAAAACGCTCCGCACCCTTGGTATTGAACCGGAAGGACACCACTGGCTGATTGTTCTGGTCGAAGGAGGGCCGCGCATCGACCAGGTCCGCCCCGTCCACGGTGGCGCGGCTAGAGGTTTGCACCCATAGGTTTTTCGGATCGTTCGGCCGGCGCGGGTCTTCTTTTACCGCCAGATCCTTGCAATCGGCGGGTGGATTTTGGCCCGGCGCCGTGGCTTGTTCCCCGCAGAGAAGCTGGAACGTGAGCTTGGCGGTGCGGCCGATCACGTCCTTTACCCGTTCCGGATCCTGTACGCCCGGCAACTGCACGGTGATGCGATCCTTGCCCTGCTGCCGGATATCCGGCTCGGCGGTGCCGAGCGCATTGATGCGGCTTTCGATGATCTTGAGGGTCTGGGCGATGGCGCTGCCGATCTTCGCATCCACGCCGGCGGCGGAGAAGCTCAAGGTGAACTGCTCGCCCTGCCGGGAGAGATCAAAAAGATTGACCACCGTGCCGGAACCGAACAGGCCGGTATCGCTGGGTTGCAGCAGCTTTCGCAACTCGGTTTCAGCGCGTTCGAGATCGGCGGCATTGTTAATGCGGACGGTAACGCCGGTGGCGTTGCGGTTGATCCCGCTGTAGCCGATCCTGGCTTGGCGGAGCGCGCCCCGGATGTCCCCGGTGATCTGCTGTGCGAGCTTGTCCATCAGGTCCTTGCGGTCGACTTCGAGAAGCACGTTGGAGCCGCCCTGCAGGTCGAGGCCAAGCGTCATGGGACGCAGCGCCGATGTAAATGGAAAGCCGGCAAGTGCCGCGTTCCAGGCCGGCGGCAACAAATTGGGCAGCGCCGTGATGATGGCGAACAGCACCGAGCCAATGATCGCGAGAGACTTCCAGCGGGTAAAGCGCAGCATCGGCTGTTATTTCGTTTCGGCCTTGACTGGCTCACCCTTGGCGCGGACATCGCTGACGCCGGAACGCAGGATGCGGACCTTTACATTCTCGCCTATTTCCACCTGAAGTTCATTATCATCGATGACCTTCACCACCTTGCCGATGAGGCCGCCATTGGTGATCACCGTGTCGCCGCGAGCGACTTTCTTGAGCATCGCCTGGTGTTCCTTCATCTTGCGCTGCTGCGGGCGGATGAGCAGGAAATAGAAGACCACCATGATCATTCCGAGCGGCAGGATCATGCCGGCAAAATCTCCGATGCCGGCACCCGCGGCCTGGGCATATGCTGGTGTGATGAACACGTAATCTCTCCCAATTTGAGTTGGCCGGAATATAGCGGGGCCTTTCGTCATTGCAACCAATGGATTGACGCTGCTTTACGGCCGCAAGTTTTCCGTCTCCGGCTGAATTGAGTGTACTCAGGATTACTTGATTGGTAACATAAACGGCACTATATAGAATGT
>JBOHKD010000399.1:0-1831 GCA_050728895.1 Aestuariivirga sp. | reverse complement strand
CGGAAACGCTTTGCGCGCAAGCTCTGAACCGCATCGTCAAGCCCACGATCTCCGCCTTGCGCGCCATGGGCCACCCTTATGTGGGTGTGCTTTATGCCGGTCTCATGCTGACCGCCCAGGGGCCGAAACTCATCGAATACAACGCCCGCTTCGGCGATCCCGAAACCCAGGTCCTCATGCTACGGCTCAAGGACGATATCGTGACCCTGATGCTTGCCTGTGTGGATGGAACGCTGGACAAGATGTCGGTGCGCTGGTTGCCGGAGGCAGCGCTCACCGTTGTCATGTGCGCCAAAGGCTATCCCGGTCTGCCGCTCAAAGGCACGGAAATCCACGGGCTTGAAGCCGCCTCGGCGCAGGAAGGTGTTGAAATCTTCCACGCGGGAACGGCCATGCGGGAAGGCCGCCTCATCGCCGATGGCGGGCGGGTTTTGAATGTAACAGCCCTGGGCAAGACCGTGAAGGAGGCCCAGGCGCGGGCCTATGCCACCGTGGACAAGATCGATTGGCCGGAGGGTTTCTGCCGCAGGGATATCGGCTGGCGGGCAATTTGAACCAAGGCTAGAGTACTTGGATGACCAATCTTTTTCCAGATACCAAGGAACATCGCATTGCGGTTGAGGGCGCGGAGATTTTTGCCCGCGCCGGAGGTTCAGGCCCGCCCCTCCTGTTGCTCCATGGCTTTCCCCAGACCCATGCCATGTGGCATCGGCTGGCGCCCGTGCTGATGGCCGAGTTCACCTGCGTCATGCCGGATTTGCGGGGCTACGGTTTTTCCTCCTGCCCGGAAAACGATGCGGAAAATTTCGCCTATTCAAAACGCGTCATGGGGCGCGATTTGCTTAGCGTGATGGAACGGCTTGGGCATAAACGCTTTGCCGTCGTGGGCCATGATCGCGGCGGCCGTGCCGGCTACCGGATGGCGCTGGATCATCCGCGCGCGGTTTCCTGTTTGGGCATGCTCGACATCGTTCCCACCCATGATATGTGGCATAATTTCACCGTGCCCCTTGCCATGAAAGCCTATCACTGGCTGTTCCTCGCCCAACCCAACCCGCTGCCGGAAATGCTGATCGAGGGCGCTCCCGTCGGCTATCTCGATTACACCCTGGCAAGCTGGACCAAGACCAAGGATCTTTCTTGCTTCAGCGAGGAAGCGCTGGCGGAATACCGACTCCACTACGCAACGCTCGAACATATTCACGCAACCTGCAACGATTATCGCGCCGGCGCCACCTATGATCTCGTCGCCGATGACGCCGACAGGCGTGCGGGCCGCAAGATCGCCTGCCCCACGCTGACCTTATGGGGAGACGCAGGTTTTCCGGACAAGACCGGCGGCGTGCTCGATATTTGGCGCCAATGGTGCGATCAAGTCGAAGGCCACGGTATCGACTCTGGCCACTTCGTTGCCGAGGAAAACCCGGAAGCGACGCTGGCCCATCTTTTACCGTTCCTCAAGGCGCACACCGTTTGATGAGCGGACCCAAGATCGGGCTTGCATTGGGCGGCGGCAGCGCCAGGGGGCTCGCCCATATTCCCATGCTTGAAGTCTTCGACGAGCTTGGCCTCAAGCCCGCGGTCATCGCGGGTTGCAGCATCGGCGCCGTCGTGGGTGCTGGCTATGCCGCGGGGATGAGTGCCGCCGGCATACGGGCGCGCGCCGAGATGCTACTCGAAAATCGTTTTCAAGCCATGCGCTATATCTTCGGCGCCAAGCGCACAAGACTCCGGGATATTTTGGCGCTGAAAGGATTGGGATCGTTGCACATCAAGGGCGAGAAACTCGTAGGCTTGGCGCTGCCCGATGAAGTGCCCGAAAACATCGAGG
>JBOHKD010000398.1:0-1842 GCA_050728895.1 Aestuariivirga sp. | reverse complement strand
ATGAAGAGGCGCTGCACGACTTTTCCTTGCGCTCCGGTCTGATGCGTAATCAGTGTCATGCCGAGGATGCGGCTTGCTTCGGCCTTCACGTCGCCCACGGATTTCACCACCTTGACGCCGCCGCCCTTGCCGCGTCCTCCGGCATGAATTTGGGCTTTGACCACCCACACGGGCCCGCCCAAACTTTCCGCTGCTTTCAACGCCTCATCCACACTGAAGGCTGGAAACCCCTTGCCGGTCGCCACGCCGAAGGAGCGCAGCACCTCCTTGGCTTGATATTCGTGAATGTTCATTGATTTCCCCGAAGCTACGCCAGATCGGGCGCTATGGTTTTGGCCGCCGCCATCAGGCCTTCGACCGCGGCAACGGATTTGGTGAATTCGGCTTTTTCCTTGGCGTCGAGAGAAATTTCCAGGATGCGCTCGACGCCCCCGCTCCCGATCACCACCGGTACGCCCACATAGGTGTTTTTGATGCCGTATTGCCCGGTGAGATGAGCAGCGCAGGGCAGGACCCGTTTTTTGTCCTTCAAGTAACTTTCGGCCATGGCGATGGCGGAACTCGCCGGCGCGTAATAGGCGGAACCCGTTTTAAGCAGGCCCACGATCTCAGCACCGCCGTCGCGGGTACGTTGCACGATCTTGTCGATTTTATCCTGAGATGACCAACCCATCTTGATGAGATCGGGAACCGGAATGCCGGCGACGGTCGAATATTTGATCAGCGGCACCATGCTGTCGCCGTGGCCGCCCAGCACGAAGGCGGTTACATCCTCCACCGAGACATTGAATTCCTCGGCCAGGAAATGGCGGAACCGCGCGGAATCGAGCACCCCCGCCATGCCCACGACCTTGTTGGCCGGGAGTCCTGAATATTTTTGCAAGGCCCAGACCATGACGTCGAGCGGGTTGGTAATGCAGATGACGAAGGCGTCCGGGGCATATTTCCTCAATCCCGCCCCCACCTCGCGCATGACCTTGAGGTTGATCCCCAGGAGATCGTCGCGGCTCATGCCGGGCTTGCGCGGCACTCCCGCCGTGACGATGCAGACATGGGCCCCGGCGATGCCCGCATAGGAATTGCTGCCCGAAAGCTTCGCGTTAAAACCCTCGACCGGGCCGGATTGGGCGATATCCAGCGATTTGCCCTGGGGCAGGCCCTCGGCGATGTCAAAAACCACGATGTCGCCCAGTTCCTTCAAGGATGCGAGGTGCGCCAGAGTGCCGCCGATCATGCCGCCGCCGATCAAGGCTATTTTGCTCCGAGCCATGCCTGGATTCCCTTTTCAACAACGATATGTATCAGCTTCAACAGGCCCGGCCAGCGATTTTGCGGAAAAACTTTACCAAAACGTCAAGTTTCGACGATTTTTTTGCCCCACCAGGACGCCGACTGCATTTCCCTAAGCCGCGAAACAGTCCGGCTGAACTCCAGAGGATAGATGCGCTCGGGAACATTGGCCGAAGAGGCAACCAGCCTCACCTGCGCGTCATAGAGCGTGTCGATCAGGGTGACGAAGCGCTTGGCCTCGTTGCGCTGGGAGGCCGCCAGCGCCGGAATACGTTCGACAAAGAGGGTACGGAACGTAGCCGCAAGGCCAAGATAATCGGCCGGGCCAAGCGGGGCTTCGCACAGTTCGGCGAAGCTGAAACGGGCGCAAGCGTGAGCAGCCTGGGGCACGTGCAGCTTGCGTCTCAGCACCTCGATCGCCATGGGCTTTCCCTGCTCCGTGTCGGTGAGCCGCCACCACAGTTCCTGCACCTTCGCATCCGCCGCGGGTCCGAGTGGTGTTACGAACGTCTCATGGGCCTTTACCCGCCCCAGCCGGTAATCCGTGTCCCC
>JBOHKD010000397.1:0-1858 GCA_050728895.1 Aestuariivirga sp. | reverse complement strand
GTTCAAGGGCTGCTTCTTCCATGCGCGCCAAATGCGCATCGCGCCACAGAGCCCTTCCATCGATGACCAGAATAGTTTCGAAAATGCCGTCGCCCAAAAGGAAGCCGCGATCCGTGGGCTTGAGCGGCAGGTCGCCTTCGATCATCGCGTCTGTTCCAGAAAATTGCGCAGCATGCCGTAGCCATGTTCGGTGAGAATCGATTCGGGGTGAAATTGTAACCCGAAGGTCGGGTGATCGCGATGCTTCAGCCCCATGATTTCGCCTTCATCGCTGCGGGCCGTGACTTGGAGCGGTGTTTCGCAGCCATCAAGATCGACAATCAGCGAGTGGTAACGGCCGGCGCTAAAACGGTTCGGGAGCCCGGCGAAAATACCGGCGCCGTCATGGGAGATTTCAGAGGAATCGCCATGCATCGGGCGGCGCGCGCGATTGACCTTGCCACCGAAAACTTCGCCGATCACCTGATGGCCGAGGCAGATGCCAAGAATCGGCAACCGGCCTGAATGCTCGCGCACGATATCCATCGATTGCCCCGCTTCATGGGGCGTGCAGGGGCCGGGTGAAATCACGATGGCGCTTGTCTCGAAGTCGGAAGCCTTCACCGCATCATTGCGCACGACGCGCGATTTCTCACCCAGCTCCTCGAAATATCGGGCGATATTGTGAACGAAGCTGTCGTAGTTATCGATGATGAGGATCATGGGCCAAACGCTTCCATGATGCGCTTCACCTTGATCAGGCTTTCCTCATATTCGGCGGCGGGCTCGGAGCGCGCCGTGATGCCGCCTCCTCCTGCTAAGCTGGCCACGCCATCGGCGAACATTGCGGTGCGGATGGCGATGTTGAGATCGGCGTGGCCGTTCAAGCCGATGTAACCGATCGAACCGCAATAGACGCCGCGGGCGCCACGTTCGATTTCGGCGATGACTTCCATGGCACGGATTTTTGGAGCACCCGTGACGGATCCGCCGGGGAACGTGGCGGCAATCAAATCGCCCACCGTCTTGCCGGGGCGCAATTCGCCGGTAATGACGGAGGTGAGGTGATGCACCGAGGCATAGGTTTCCAGGCCGCACAGCACCGGCACCCGCACGCTGCCGGGTGCGGCGACACGGGACAGATCGTTGCGCAAGAGATCGACGATCATGACATTCTCGGCGCGGTCCTTGCGGCTCGAAGCCAATTCGGCGATGAGCGCCGCATCGCGGGCGGGATCGACATCGCGGCGCCTCGTGCCCTTGATAGGACGGGCCTCGATGGTTCGACTGTCAAAGCTCACCAGGCGTTCGGGTGAACTCGAGGCGATTTTGACATCGCCATAATCGAGGAAGGCGGCAAAGGTCGCGGCATTCATCCGCCGCAGCCGCTGGTAGAAAGCGAAGGCGTCGAAGTTTTCGGGAATTACGGCCTGAAAGCACTGGGTGATGTTGGCCTGGAAAATGTCGCCGGCCAGAATATATTCGATCGCGCACGCGGCCGCCGCCTCGTATTCTTCGCGGGTAAAGTTCGAGGTCCAGCCGGCGATGGCATGGGAGCCGGTTGGACTGGAGCTTTGCTTCAGCAGGGCTTCGAGACGATCCGCCTTGACCTCGCTTGGTGCTATAATCCAGGCGCGCTCCTGCATATGATCGAAGGCAACGACCGTGTCGTAGAGGTGCAGCATCATGCCGGGGCACGGGCTCGAGAAATCCGGAATGCGGGCATTCGGTTCGAGGCTTTTGCCGAATTCATAGGCGATGAAACCGGCGAAACCGCCCTGGAATGGAGGAAGGCCCGGCATATGGGGCTGGCGATGTTGCATGAGCAGGCGGTCAAGCAGTTTGAGGGGAGCTTCGGTCTGCGCCACGCCGTCAAGAA
>JBOHKD010000396.1:0-1860 GCA_050728895.1 Aestuariivirga sp. | reverse complement strand
ACATCCAGGTCCACCTATGACAGGAGAAAGCGCCATGAAGTGGAAGTTGATGACGGCGGCCTTCGGAGCCGCATTGCTTGCCCAGGCGGGCGTTGCCATGGCCGCGGGCGAACTGCAGATATATAACTGGGGCAATTATACCAGCCCCGAGATGATCAAGAAGTTCGAAAAAGAACACGACGTCAAGGTGACGATCACCGACTATGACTCGAACGATACGGCACTGGCGAAAATCCGCCAGGGAGGACACGGTTTCGACATGGTGGTGCCGTCGGCAAACTTCGTTCCGATCTGGATCAAGGAAGGCTTGCTGCTCGAAACGCGGCCCGACCTGATGGAAAACTTCAAGAACGTGGAAGCCAAATGGGCCGAGGCGCCGTTCGATCCCGGCCGCCATTACACGGTTCCGTGGCAGTGGGGCACTGTCGGCTTGGCCGTCAATACAGCGGTCTACAAGGGCGACATCAACACTTGGGGAATCGTTTTCAACGTTCCCGCCGAGCTCAAGGGCAAAACCAATTTGATACCCGAGATGGGAGATGTCATTTTCGGAGCCATCAAATATCATGGCGGCGAGCAATGCAGCGGTGACAAGGAAATCCTCAAGAAGGTGCGTGATACGCTAATCGCGGCAAAACCCGACTGGCTGTCGATGGAATATTCCACCATCGAAAAGATGGCGAAGGGCGATATGGCGGCCACCAGCGAGTGGAACGGTGGGGCGTTCCGCCAGCGCCTGCAGAATCCGGACATCAAATACGGCTATCCAAAAGAAGGTGTCCTCCTCTGGATGGATAATCTTGCCGTTCTCAAGGATGCCAAGAATGTGGAGAACGCCAAACTCTTCCAGAATTTCATGATGGATCCGGAAAATGCCGGCATGCTTTCGACGTTCGCGCGCTACGCCAACGGCATCAAGGGCTCCGAACCATTCATGCCGGAAGACATGAAAAACGCGCCTGAAATCGTCGTCCCGGCGGAGTATGCGGCGGTGAGCGAGTTCTCGATGACCTGCCCGCCGGAAGTGAACGAGCTTTACACGAAGATATGGACGGAAGTTTTGAAGTAACGGCCCTTCGGCAAATGTCCTCTCCCGCTTGCGGGAGAGGACATCACGTAATCCCCGGAAGTTTCAGGCCCTGTTCCCTGGCGCAGTCGATGGCGATTTGATAACCGGCGTCGGCATGGCGCATGACGCCGGTGCCGGGGTCGTTCCATAGCACACGCTCAAGCCGCCGCGCGGCATCGGCGGTGCCATCGGCGACGATTACCATGCCGGCATGTTGCGAATAGCCAATGCCGACGCCGCCGCCATGGTGGATGGAAACCCAGGTAGCGCCGCTTGCCGTATTGAGCAGCGCGTTGAGCAGGGGCCAGTCTGAGACGGCATCGGAGCCGTCAAGCATGGCTTCCGTCTCGCGGTTGGGCGAAGCGACCGAGCCTGAGTCCAAATGATCGCGGCCGATGACGATCGGCGCATCGACCTCGCCGTTCTTCACCATTTCATTGAACGCCAGCCCCAGCCTATGGCGCTGGCCCAGGCCTACCCAGCAGATGCGGGCCGGCAGGCCTTGAAAGGCGATCCGTTCCCTCGCCATGTCGAGCCAGTTGTGCAGATGCGGGTCATCGGGGATCAGTTCCTTTACGCGCCGGTCGGTCTTGTAAATATCCCGCGGATTGCCGGAAAGTGCGGCCCAGCGGAAGGGGCCGATGCCCCGGCAAAACAGCGGGCGAATATAGGCGGGCACGAAGCCTGGAAACGCAAAGGCGTCCTTCAGGCCCATCTCGAGGGCCATCTGGCGGATGTTGTTGCCATAGTCGAGGGTGGGTACGCCCATGCGATGGAGATCGAGCATGGCC
>JBOHKD010000395.1:0-1877 GCA_050728895.1 Aestuariivirga sp. | reverse complement strand
TCGATATAGTGGGTGGTAAGAATGATGGTGACGCCGGTTTTTCGCAGGCCCCGCACCAGCTCCCACATGTCACGCCGAAGCTCGACATCGACGCCCGCCGTGGGCTCATCGAGAAACAGAATCTGCGGCTCATGCGAGAGCGCCTTGGCAATCAGCACGCGGCGCTTCATGCCGCCGGACAGCGTCATGATCTTGCTGTCTTTCTTGTCCCACAAGGACAGGCTCTTCAGGGTCTTTTCGATATGCGAAGGGTTTGGCGCCAGGCCGAACAGGCCGCGGCTAAAGCTCACCGTCGCCCACACGGTTTCAAAGGCGTCGGTGGTGAGTTCCTGGGGCACCAGGCCGATAAGTGTGCGCGCGGCGCGGTAGTCGGCAATCGTGTCATGGCCATTGGCCAGAACCTTGCCCCCGCTGGCATTGACGATGCCGCAGATGATGCTGATCAGCGTGGTTTTCCCCGCGCCGTTGGGACCGAGCAGCGCAAAAATTTCACCCCGGCGGATCTCAAGATTGATATTCTTGAGGGCCTCAAATCCCGATTTGTATATTTTGGAAAGATTGGATACGGAAATGGCGGACAACATGGGCCGGTAGTTAAGGGATGGAAGAACGTTATTCAACAACTCAAATTCGTTGTTGTGTCTTCAGATAATCGACAATTGCAACCGCTGCCTGTTCCGCCGAGAGTTTTGCAGTGTCGAGCGAAAGCTCCGGGTTTTCCGGTGTTTCATAGGCCGAGGAAATGCCGGTGAAATGCTCGATCTCGCCGCGCCTCGCCTTGGCATAAAGGCCTTTGGTGTCGCGTTTTTCGGCTTCGGCCAGCGTGGTATTGATGAAAATCTCCACAAACTCGTCGCTGTCTACGCTTTCGCGCGCCATGAGGCGTTCGGCCCGGAACGGTGAGATGAAGGACACCAGTACGATCAATCCGGCATCGACCATCAGCTTCGAAACTTCGGCCACACGGCGGATGTTCTCGACGCGGTCGGCGTCGGTAAATCCCAGATCGCGGTTGAGGCCATGGCGGACATTGTCGCCATCCAGCAGATAGGTCATGCGCCCCATGGCGTGGAGTTTCTTCTCCACCAGATTGGCGATGGTCGATTTGCCGGCGCCCGACAGGCCGGTAAACCACAGTACCGCCGGCCGCTGCCCGGCCTTGGCGGCGCGCGAAGCCTTGTTCACGTCGAGCGCCTGCCAGTGGATGTTGGCGGCGCGCCTGAGCGCAAAACGGATCAAACCCATGCCGACCGTGGTGTTGGAAAAGCGGTCGATGAGAATGAAGGAACCGAGATCGCGATTCTCCGTATACGGAGCAAAAGCGATTGGCCGGTCGAGTTCCAGGTTGCAGATGCCGATTTCGTTGAGCGTCAGGCTCTTGGCCGCCACATGCTCCATGGTGTTGACATTGACCTTGTATTTCAACGCCTCGATCGTGCCCGGAACCTGCGATGTACCGGCCTTGACGATATAGGAGCGGCCCGGCAACATGGGCTCGTCTCCCATCCAGAGAATGTCCCCTTCGAACTGGTCCGATACTTCGACGGGATCGTTGCCGGTGCAGATCACGTCGCCGCGGCTCACGTCAACTTCGTCCTTCAGGGTGATGGTGAGCGATTGGCCGGCGGCGCCCGCGGCGAGGTCGCCATCGAAGGTGACGACGCGATCGACGATGGACGCCTTGGCCGACGGCATGATCTTGATGGGGTCGCCGGGGCGCACGGCGCCGCTGACGACGGTGCCGGAAAACCCCCGGAAATTCTGGTTGGGGCGGTTCACCCACTGCACCGGCATGCGAAAGGGTTTGCCGGCGGGATCGTGGCCCACGGGAACGGTCTCGAGATGGGCCATGAGGGTTGAGCCGTGATACCAGGCCA
>JBOHKD010000394.1:0-1879 GCA_050728895.1 Aestuariivirga sp. | reverse complement strand
TGAGGTGGCGAAGCTCTACAACAGCGGCCTCGAAAAACTGAATGGCGGCGAGTGGAAGTCGGCCACCAAACAGTTCTCCGAAGTGGAACGCAAATATCCCTATTCGAAATGGGCGACCAAGGCCATTCTCATGCAGGCCTATGCCAATTATCAGAGCGGCAAACCGGACGACGCGATCAACGCCTGCAACCGTTTCATTACCCTCCATCCCGGCCACAAGGATGCGCCCTATGCCTACTATCTGATCGCGCTGTCGAATTATAATCGCATTGGCGACATCAAGCGCGACCAGACGGCGACAGCGCAAGCGCTCGATGCGCTGGAGGAAGTGCAGCGCCGCTTCCCCGGCACGGCCTATGCCAACGACGCCCACAGAAAGGTGATCGCGGCCAAGGACCATCTGGCGGGCAAGGAGATGGAAATCGGCCGCTATTATTACACGCAAGGCTCCTATCTCGCCGGCATCAACCGCTTCAAGCGCGTGGTTACCGAGTACCAGCAAACCTCGCAGACACCCGAGGCGCTGTATCGCCTGAGCGAGGGCTATATGGCGCTGGGCGTTGTTTCCGAGGCGCAGACGGCGGCGGCCGTGCTTGGCCACAACTACCCCAACTCCCAATGGTACAAGGACGCCTATACGGTCGTCGCCTCCGATGGGCAGGCACCGGTGGAAAACCAAAAATCCTGGATCAGCAAGGCCTTCAGCGCGCTTAATCCGCTGTGAGCGCGTAATCCGCGCTGCTTCGCGCATCTATGTGGAAAAGCGGTTTCCACCTTTTCCCGATCAGGCTCTAGGCTATAAAGAGCCATGCTCACCGCTCTTTCCATCCGCGACATCGTTCTCATCGAGAAGCTCGATATTGCCCTTGAAAGGGGCCTGACCGTGCTGACCGGCGAAACGGGCGCGGGCAAATCCATCCTGCTCGATGCATTGGGCCTGGCCTTGGGGGCGCGGGGCGATTCGAGTCTGGTGCGGGCCGGTGCCGAGCGCGGCGTCGTCACCGCGGCTTTTGCCCTTGCGCCAAGCCACATGGCACTCTCGATTCTCCAGGAGCAGGGCATCGACTGCGACGGCGAACTGGTGATCCGCCGCATCCAGAATGCCGATGGCCCGAGCCGCGCCTCGATCAACGACCAGCCGGTGAGCCTCAACCTGCTGCGGCAAATCGCACTCTCCATCGCCGAAATTCACGGCCAGCATGCCGACCGGGCGCTGGTCGATGTCAGCGTTCATCGGCGGCTGCTGGAAGCCTTCGCCGGACTTGAACCGGAATCAAACGAAGTCGCTTCCCTATGGGAGGCTGCCCATGCCGCGAAGCAGGCGCTGGACGAACACCGCGAGTTGATGGAGCGCGCCGAAGCAGAGCGCGATTATCTTGAACATGCGGTGGAGGAATTGCGGGTGCTCGATCCCATGGAAGGCGAGGAGGCGAAGCTCGCCGAGGCGAGGGCCATCATGATGTCGTCGGAGCAATATACGCAAGCGCTGACCGAGGCCGAGGAGGCGATGGCCGGTGACGGCACCTCGATTGCGAGACTCAATGGCGCGCTGCGCAAGCTCGAACGCCGCCGCGAAACGGCCGGAGGCCGCCTCGATCAGGTGTGCGCGGCACTCGACCGGGTGCTGGCCGAGATCGCCGAAGCCGACCGGGCCATCGCCGAAGCCAGGCGCTCTTTCACCTTCGATCCCAAGGCACTGGAGAAATCCGAGGAACGCCTGTTCACCCTCAGGGCCGCGGCGCGGAAGTTCAAGTCCACCGTCGATACGCTGGCCCATGTGCGCGAACGGTTTGAAAAGGAATTGACCGCGATCAGCGATGGCGGCGCCAGATTGCAGGTGCTGGAAAAACAGTGGAACGAAGCGCGCGCCATCTATGAC
>JBOHKD010000393.1:0-1881 GCA_050728895.1 Aestuariivirga sp. | reverse complement strand
GGCGAGGCGGCCTTCACCAAGGTCATTGGCCGCGATACGAAATCCGCCGTCCATCTGCTGCGCTTCGGCCTCGATCATTCCGCCAACGCCACGGCACTTCTCGATGAACGTACCGCAAGCATACTGGCGGCACTCGGCGCTTCCTATGACGTAGTGATCGTCAACGCCGGAGAGGCCATGCCGGAAACGCCCGTGCTGTTGCGGAAATGCGGCGCGGCCCTGGTTCTTGCGCCGCCCGCGCGCCTTGCCGAGGCGGCCGACGCCGTGCAGGCACTTAAATCATCGGGCCTGCATGCCGTCTGCCATGTGCTGATCGGCCGATCGGGAAACGCCGTGGCGCCGCAATTCAGCCTTGCCGCGGCGAACGCCTGAATTGCCTTCCCAGCAGGGCCTTGCGGAGTAACATTGCGGCGTTGCGCACCGTGGGAGACTGTTTGAGCAGCCGCTTTGCCAGCGTGGCGGCGCCCATAACGCAGGCCCAGACAAGTCCGCGCAGATTGCTTGCCGCGAGCAGGGTTTGCAGCGCAATGACCTCATCGGCCCAATGCAACTTGTAATCCGTGTCCCCGGCGGCGAAATCGTAGCTGGCGAGGCCTCGCGCGCAACTTGCCTCAATGGTGCGCCGCAAGGCTAGGTCGCCCGGGGAATATTTGTGCAAGTTCGCCGCTGAAAGCGATGAGATCAAGGCCCAGTAAGTATTGGCGTGAAACCCGCCCAGCATGACGGCCAACACCTCGCCCTTTAATTTGAGAGTATAAGGCAACAGCACCGGATTGGTCTCGTCCTGAAGATCGGCCAGGCGATGGAGGAAGTCCCGCTCGACAGGGCCGAAGACGCCATGGACGCCGCGCTCGCCCAGGCGTTGCTCTTGCTGTTCGAACATCAGCGCAAGGGTTGCGTGGGTTTCCTCACGGCCGCTCGGCAATCCAAACCGGAGATCGCCCAGTGCCGCGAGCGCCCGTTCCCGCTGGCGATAGCGACTCCGGGTTTCCGCTGAGCGTTTTCCGGCGAGGAGCAAATCGTACTCCGCCGGCAACCCCATCCGATAGGAACGATTGGGTCCTTGCATGTTGAAGAGGTGTTGCAGTGGATGGGGCACTCCGTCGAGTGCCGCCGGCATGCCGGCAAGGTGTACGGCATCCACGGGCCCCGCAAGCCTGACGATCTCCGCCCAGTTCTGGATGAACCAGTTTCGGGACGGGCCCTGGAAGGCCGGCGCGAAGAGACCGTGGCCATAGGTGGTGTGCGGCGTGCCGAGCCATTCGAGAACGCGGATACCGCAGCGCCGCCGGATTTGCAGCGGCAGGATGAAGACGATTTCGCCAAGTGGGCCGGTCGCCGTCACGATGCGGATTTCTACGCCTCTGGCTTTGCCCACGGTTTCCGACCAGGCGCGGCACCAGAGGAAGGTCTGGTAGAATGTGGCGTGGGCGTGCGCTTGAAAGGCGGTCCACACCGCCTCGACCGGGGCAAGCGCTGTATGAACGGCCAGTGTCAGGTGCCCGGGGGCGGGCGCAGGCTTGGTCTGCGGCGGCGCTGTTAGGGACCTGACGATGGGTTTCGGCGCTGTGAGACAGGGCCGCGCAAGGATTTTTTCATGAAGCCCGGCGTATGCTTGCGGCGGTTTCCCCGCATCCGGACGCGTAGCCATGCCAAAGTCGGCCATACTCAAGACCAGTCTCGATGTACTGTACTATTCTGGGGCATCCCAGGCGCTCCGCGGCATATTGGGTGGTCGCGGAGCAATTTTCATGCTTCACCACGTGCGGCCGGGCGGCGGCATGCAGAAGGGTTTTGCACCCAATGCGGGCCTTGAGGTGACGCCGGGATTTCTCGACGATGTCATTAATCATGTCGTGGCCCGGGGCTACGACCTTGTGT
>JBOHKD010000392.1:0-1882 GCA_050728895.1 Aestuariivirga sp. | reverse complement strand
TCACGATATTGAGCAGGATGGGGGTGGCGGCCGCCGCCGTGAAGCGGTTCAAGCTGTTGAGCACGCCCGACTGCAATGCCGCCAGCGACATGAACAGGAGATAGGGAAAACAGATTTGCGTCAGCTCGACGGCGAGATCGAATTTCACGGGGTCAGACGAAAACCCCGGTGCCAGCACATACATGAGGAATGGCATCGCCACCATGGCGGCGGCGCAGAAGACCACCAGCCAGGCGAGCAGGACCGAGAACACCTCGACTGCAAACTTATGGGCCGCGGGGCTGCCATCGCCCTCGATACGCTTGGCGAACAGGGGCACGAAGGCGGAATTGAAGGCGCCCTCCGCGAATAACGCGCGAAACAAATTGGGAAACCTGAGCGCCACGAAGAAGGCTTCGGCAACCGGGCCCGTGCCTACGGTAAACGCCACGAGCTGGTCGCGGATAAATCCCAGGACACGGCTCACCATGGTGAGGCCGCCAACCGTTGCCGCCGATTTAAGAAGTGGCATGGGCAACGGCCATTGGCGGGGCAAGCACTCCAGCGAGGACACGCTCGATTTGCTGGTGACGGTGGGCGCCTTCGATCTTGCCCCCGGTCAGGCCGGTTACATAGAACACGTCGATTGCCTTTTCTCCGAATGTCGTGATGTGGGCCGAGGCGATGTTGAGATTGAGGCGATAGAGCGCTTCGGTCAGATCGTAAAGCAGGCCGATGCGGTCGAGACCGTTGATCTCGATCATGGTAAAGCGGTTGGACGAGCCGTTATCGATGATGACCCGTGGCTCGACGGTAAAGGCGCCGATGCGCATCCGCGGCCGGTGGGCGCGAGCCACCGCTTCCCTGAGCCTGAGTTCACCGCGCAGCGCCTTGCGAATTAGCTCGGCCACGCGCCCGGCGCGGCGTTTCTCGTCTTCTTCATCGGGGAACTCGCGCTGAATAAGAATCGTATCGAGCGCCATGCCGTCGGTTGTGGTGTAAATCTGGGCGCCCACGATATTGGCGCCTGCCGTGGCGCAGGCGCCGGCAATGAGTGCGGCAAGGCGCGGGTGATCGGGTACATAGACGGTGAGCGCGGTAATGGCCGTGAAAGCGTCGGTTACGACATCCGTCGTCACGCTCTCAGGCGTTGCGTGGGCGATAAGCGATTGATGTTGTAGTTGTTTTTCAATCGTAACGCTCAACCAATATGAGTCGTAATGGCGGGCGGCGTAGGTGGTTTTCTGCTCCTCGCTCCAGTTTGAAAACCTGGCGAAGAAGGCGGCCTTAGCTTCGCTCACACGCTCCTTGCGGGCAATCGATGCATGGCCGCCCGAGAGAACCTGTTCGGCCTCGGCATAGAGGTTGCGCAGAAGTTGCCCCTTCCAGCCGTTCCATACGCCCGGCCCCACGGCGCGAATATCGGCGACGGTAAGGATCAGCAGCAGCTTGAGGCGTTCGAGGCTTTGCACCACGGCGGTGAAATCCAAGATCGTCTTGAAGTCGTTCAAATCGCGCATTTGCGCGGTCTCGCTCATCAGCAAATGATGGCGGATCAACCAGGCGGCGGTCTCCGTTTCCGCAGCGGAGAGGCCCAGCCGGGGACCCAATTCCTCGGCGATGCGCGCTCCGGCGATTGAATGATGTTCGGGCCGCCCCTTGGCGATATCATGCAAGAGCACCGCCACGTAGAGCGCGCGCCTCCCCGTAATGGTGGGCAAGATCGCCGCCGACAAAGGATGATCTTCCGTCAGCCGGCCCTGTTCGATCGCCGCCAGAATGCCGACGGCACGGATCAAATGTTCGTCAACGGTGTAATGGTGATACATATTGAACTGCATCATCGCGACGATCTTGCCGAAATCCGGAAGGAAGCGGCCGAGAACTCCCGCCTCGTTCATCA
>JBOHKD010000391.1:0-1888 GCA_050728895.1 Aestuariivirga sp. | reverse complement strand
GAGATTCACACCGACAAAGCGCGTGTCGTAGAAATCCACCTGGTTTTTCTTCTCAGCTCCCCACTGCTTGTTATGGAACACCACCGCCGTCACCGGAATGGCCTCGCGCACGCATGTCAGGATTTCACCGAAGCTCATGCCCCAGGCGCCGTCACCCACATAGGCGACCGCCGGTCGATGGGGCTCAGCCACCTTGGCGCCGATGATCGAAGGCAGCGCATAACCGCAATTGCCGAAGCTCATGGCGGCGAACATCGAGTTCGGCTGTGTAAAGCGCAGGTAGGAATTGGCCACCGAGCAGATATTGCCGATGTCGGTGGAAACCATCGCGTTTTTCGGCATGGCTTTCTCAAGCTCGCGCAGCATCTGGCGGGGATGCATGTGCGGCGAACCCTTGGCGACCTCCATCGACCAGGCGTCCTTCTCGTGGTGCCAGCCGTCGAGTTCTTTCTCCCAGGCGTCTTTCTCCGCTTTGATGCGTTTCTTGCGTTCACCGGCATTGTCAGCGCAGGCGAGTTTGCGGTTGGCGAGGCGATAGGAAAGCGCCTTGGCCGATTCCTTGGCATCGCCCACGATACCGACGGAAATCTGTTTCACCAGGCCGAGCATCTTGTGATCCGTGTCAATCTGGATGATCCTGGCGGTCTTCGGCCAATAGTCGAGCCCGTGCTGGGGAAGCGTGCCGAAGGGGCCAAGCCTTGTGCCCAATGCCAGCACTACGTCGGCCTCCTTGATCAGCTTCATGGCGGCCTTGGAGCCCTGATAGCCCAAGGGCCCGCACCACAGCGGATGATCGGCGGGGAAACTGTCATTGTGGAGATAGGAGTTGACCACGGGTGCAGAGAGCTGCTCGGCGAGCGCGATCGCTTCCTTGGTACCGCCGGAAAACAGCACGCCGCCGCCAGCGACGATCACCGGGAACTTGGCCTTGGCGAGAATATCCGCTGCCTCGTCGAGACCTTCATCCGCCCCGGGCCCTCGGGCGATTTGGCGTGGACGGGCGATCTCGTAATCCGCCTCGCCATAAAAATTATCGCGCGGGATGTTGAGTTGCGCAGGCCCACGCTCACTCATCGCCATGTCGAAGCAGCGCGCCGTCAATTCCGCCATGCGCGGATGCTTGGAAACATGGGCCTGATATTTGGTGATCTTGGAGAAAATGGGAAGCTGTTCGGTTTCCTGAAAACCGCCGAGCCCAATCGTGCCGGAACCGGTTTCAGGTGTCACGACCACGACCGGCGAATGTGCCCAGTAGGCAGCCGCCGTCGAAGTGACGAAATTGGTGATGCCCGGCCCGTTCTGCGCGATGCACACGCCATGGCGGCCGGACACGCGGGAGTATCCATCGGCCATGTGGCCGGCACCTTGTTCATGGACGGTCGGAATGAAGCGAATGCCCGCACTGGGGAACAGATCGAGCGCATCCATATAGGCCGAGCCCACGATGCCGAACACATCCTTGACTCCATAGGCCACGAGAGTTTCAACGAAGGCTTCGGAGGCTGACATTTTAGGCATGGAAGGCCTCATATGCTGGATGGAGGACGCTAGCATTGGCATCATGGCGGCGCCAGTTCCCACGTATTGGGCATGGCTTCGCCATCGATGGGGTTGGAGATTTTTGTTTGTCCCGCTCGACAGAGCGGGCGGAGGGGAAGGCGCAGGCAGCGCTTCACCGCAGGTAGAATAGTATCAGGCGGTACATGACACCACCCGCGCCCGCGGATCCTCGGGTCTAGCCCGAGGACAAGCTTTGACCGTGTGCCACCACCGACTTACGGAGAAATTCGAGTCTCTCATCTAGTTTCTCCTTGATCCACCTAAGGAGGGGTAACCGAACACGGGCTACCCGGGGATGGTGAGCTGGTCCCTGGTTATGAAGGTTTCC
>JBOHKD010000390.1:0-1906 GCA_050728895.1 Aestuariivirga sp. | reverse complement strand
AAGCCTTAACACCGGAATCTGGACCAATGCGGAACAGTTCCGCTTCTCGCTGCATGTGGCGGGGGCGGACAGATCGGGCTCCAGTTTCAATTTCGATGGCGCTCGCCAAGGCGACCGGCTGGCCGGAGTCATCCAGATCGAGACGGCCGCCAAGGCCGAGGGCAAGACCGATGTGGAAGGCCAGTTGCGGCCGCTTCTCATTCGCTCGAAGGCCGCCGCCACATTCGACGAACTCACCTTCGATCAAATCGAAATCTCACCGCTCGATCCCTCCTCCGGCGGCGGTACGCTGATGAGCGGCAGCGCCAAACTCGCCTTGGGCGCGCGAATTTCGGCGGCGGCCGATCTCTCGGCACCAAAGCTCGATCTGGCGGAATGGGCGGGTGCTCGCGCCGCCCAGGTGTTGCGCGAGGGCGGCAGCCTTGCGGTGGCGGACAGTCTGCTGGCCATGCTGCCCGCGGGCCTCGATGTATCGGGCTCACTCAAGGTGACGTCGCTCGCCGCCGGTGGCGAGACGCTGGAGAATGTCAAACTGCGGATGGAAGCGAGCCGCCAGGCGGTTCGGGTGCGCGAACTCTCGGCCACACTGCCGGGGCATTCGCGGATACTTTTCGATGGCGTATTCTTCCCCGGCAAAATCGCCGCCGAACTGGCTGGCAATCTGGCGCTCGAATCGAACGATCTCAGGCAGTTGACATCATGGTCGTGGCCTGAGAGCAAGGCCGGTATCGCAAAGGTCTGGACGGGCAGCCGCGGACGCCTCAAACTTCAGACCGAACTCAGCCTCACGGCGCAGCGCTTCCGCCTTTCGCGGGCGCAATATGAGCTGGATGGCGCGCCGGGCCGGGCTGAACTTGCCGTCACCGCGGGCGGCGGGGGCGCTGTCGATTTGCGCATCGATGCCGAAACCCTGGACATCGACAATCTGATGCCGGGCGGCATTGCCGCGGTATCCTCCGGCGACAAAACCGGCCTTGCACGATTCTTGCCGTTTCTCGCGCCCCACAAGGACGCGCGCGATATGCGCCTTGTTTTGCAGACGGGAAAGCTGCTTCTCAATGGTGTCGAAGCGGACGATGTGACGGTCGATGTCATCGCGGGCGCCAGCGGGTTTGACCTCAAGACGATCGAAATTGGCTCGGTCGGCGGCGCCACGCTCAACGCCTCCGGTCTCGTTCTCGATACCGGTTCGGGTCCCGACGGTTCCATCAGCATTGACGTGAAAGCCGGCGATCCGCGCGGTCTTTTGCGCCTTCTCGGCCTTATCCCGGTTGCCAATGATCCCGTGTGGAGCAAAGCGCTGGGGGCGACCGCCATCAAGGGAACCGTGAGTGTCAAGACTCCCGAGCATGGGCCCGTCGCCAGCTTCGACGTGACCGGCAAGAGCGGTGACTTCGAGATCAACGCCTTGGGCTCGCTGTCGGGATATTCCGACTTCGGCAAGCTTCGGATCGATGGTTCCGTCGATATCAAGGCGCCGTCGAGCGCAAGTTTCGCCAAGCTCGCGGGGTTTGTACCGGCGGCCGCCGATCACGCGGCGGCGCGCGTTGCCGTTACAAGTTCGGGCTCGCTCACCGCAGGTTTCCTCACCGATGCAAAACTGGAAGCCTATGGGGCGCGTCTCGATTTCAAGGGAACGCTGGGAGGCAGCGGCAAGCCCGCCGCTGTCGATGGCAGGCTGGGATTGCGCAGTGTCGATATAAGCTTGCTGCTGGCGGCCATGGGGCTTCCCGCAACGGAGCTTCCGGGTGGCGTTTTGGTGCTGGATTCGCCGGTGAAATGGGACACAAGCGGTGTCACACTTGACGGTTTCACCGGCCGTTTTGGCGAGGAGGCGATCGGGGGAGGGTTCAACTGGGCGCCGGATGGAAAAATCACCGGCAATCTCGACGTGGGTCCATTGGCG
>JBOHKD010000389.1:0-1906 GCA_050728895.1 Aestuariivirga sp. | reverse complement strand
CTCTACGCCACGAGCGGTCCCGCCAGTGTCACTTGGCAGGTGCCGGAGGAAGTGCCCATCGCCATTCTCTTCAATTCTGCACCTTATGCGGTGATGATGGCCACTCCGGTTGATCTTGACGATTTCGCCACGGGGTTCGCGCTGGCCGAAGGCATCATCGCCTCGCATGCGGATATTCGCGGCATTCTCACCCTGCCCTCGGAACAGGGCCTCACCGTCGATCTCGCGGTCGAGGAAGCGAAATTGAATCGGGACCGAATGATAAAGCGCAGTCTCGAGGGCCGCGTCGGTTGCGGGCTGTGCGGCATCGAGGACATCAAGGACGCCATCCGCATGCCTTCGGGCAAGGTGCGGCGCGTAGCCCTCTCAGAGCAAGCGATCGCCAGGGCCTATGAGGCGCTGCCGCGCCATCAGCCGATGAACGCCGTCAACCGCACGGTTCATGCCGCCGCGTGGTGCTCCGTGGACGGAGAAATTCTCCTGTCGCGCGAGGACGTGGGCCGCCACAACGCGCTCGACAAGCTTATCGGCGCGCTCGCCTGCAAGGGAACCGGTCTCACGACAGGCTTCGTTCTGATGTCGAGCCGGTGCAGCTTCGAGCTGGTGCAGAAATGCGCCATCGCCGGCATCGGCGCGCTGGTCACCGTATCGGCGCCGACCGCGCTTGCGCTTACCCTTGCCAAACAGGCGCATCTCAAACTCGCCGCGCTTTCGAAAGCCGGCGTCATGATTTTCGATGAGGACTGAAACGCATGGAAACCCGTGACATGGTGCGCATGGCCAACCAGATCGCCGATTTCTTCAGGGGCTACCCCCATGACAATGCGGTGAAGGAAACGGCCGAGCATATCAACCGCTTCTGGGCGCCGCGCATGCGCAGGGCCTTTTTCGACCATATGGCCAAAGGCGGCGAAGGCTTCGATCCACTGGTGAAAGATTGCGCCACTCTCGTTCGCCGGGTCAAAGCGGACGCGGCTTAGCCTTCCTCTCCATGGCAGGGCTTGACCCTGCCATCCTGACTGGATCACCGGCTCGGTGGCCGGTGATGGAGAGAAGTTGGTGATCTATGCCCTGCTCCGCCGCGCGGCCTTGGGCAGTTTCCATATGTGGTTAACGAGATCGTCTACGCTCAGGCCATCTTCCGAATAGGCAATGCCGGCCACGCCGATGCCCGCTTCCGCCACCGTTTCCTTTCGCCCTGAAACCAGCGGGTGCCACCAGGCCAGTGGCTTTCCTTCGTCCAGCAGCCGGTAGGCGCAGGTTTTTGGCAGCCAGCCGAGTGAACCTATATTTTCCGGCGTCAGCGTCACGCAGTCGGGAACGCGGGCGGCGCGGTTCGGATAGTCCGTGCAACGGCAGGTGCCGAGATCGAGCAGCTTGCAGGCGGCCCGCGTGTACAGGAATTTTCCCGTATCCTCGTCTTCGAGCTTGTTGAGACAGCAGCGGCCGCAGCCATCGCAAAGCGATTCCCATTCCGCCCTGGTCATTTCGGCGAGGTGTTTCGCTTTCCAGAATGGCGCCGTGTTCTGCATTATCCGATGGGAACGCTAACTTGGCGCCGATGTCAACTTCTCTCCATGGCCGCCCACCGAGGCGGCCATCCAGACTGGATCACCGGCTCAAGGCGAGTAATGGAGAGAAAATTTTCGCATTACTTCCATCGAGATCGGAAGAATTCTAGAGTGATTTTCACGCGGGAGAAATTTCGATGCCGATTATCCGATTGCTTGCGCTATGTCTTGTTCTCGCGGCTTCGCCGGCACCCGCGCTGGCGATGAAATGCTCCACTTCGCCTGCGGGCTTCGGCAAATGGCTTGTGGAATTCAAAGAAACGGCGCGAAGCCAAGGAATTTCAACCCGCGTTCTCGGCAATCTCGATGGCCTCACCTATGCCACGGCGGTGATC
>JBOHKD010000388.1:0-1915 GCA_050728895.1 Aestuariivirga sp. | reverse complement strand
ACATGGCCATCATCGATGGCATCGGTTTCCTCGGAGTCCTCGGGAACTGCTCCCGCAGGCAGGAAGTAGCGCGTGACCGGAAACTCCAGGCGCTGGCGGAAGGCTTCGAGACTTACGACAGAAACCTGCTCGATATCGGCTTTGATCCTTCCTTCAAGCTTCAGGCCGCCGCGCCATGGCACCGCCCGCAGTTCCGCGCTGAAGGCATGCAGAACCGGCACAGCAAGGCGCGCCGCCAGCGCTTTCAATTCGCTTGGCTCGGCTTCGATTTTTTCCTCACTGCCGTCGCGCAGGATTCTGTCAACCGCCAAGGGGCGAGAGAATTCCGGTTTGACCTTTGTCATGGCACGGGCTCGGGGAAATCGATCTTGCCTGACAATATGGATTCTATAGTCAATCGGGAAAGCTCCGCTCTCGCGGCAAGAGCATAGTTTGCAAGCTGTTGGGCTGATCCCACGCCGCCTCCGGGAAAGAAGTTACGGTTCAGAGCGGCTGCCAAATCATCTTCGCCCTCGCGCAGCCCTGCATCATAGGCGGCAACACGCCCATAGAAGGCCTCCGCCATCTTGCGCACTTTCTTGCCCACTGAAACATCGCCAACCCCCATCTCGCGAAGCGAGCGGTCCATATCGGCGAAGAACTCATCGACCAGCCGTTGACGGAACCGCGCCTCCCGGCCTTTCAGCCGGTCGAGCACCAGGAACATGTGAAGGGCGATCATGTCGAAACGCCCATCCACATTGTCGGCCACGCCCCAGCTGGCATAGGGCACGGGATGCCGCGCCGCAGCCACAATCGCCTCGTAAACACGCCTTTCAGGAGCCGCGGATGCTGAAAAAAAGCGTTTTAAAATCATTGGCTTCGCAATAGACATAGAGCCTGCCGTTGGTTTAGGGGAATCGTTGCCGGGCATGGTTGCAATTTCTGGATCCCGAATTCCTATGTGGCTGCTTGCGGCGTGCTGCGCAACTGTCCTCGCAGGCTGCCAGCCCAGCATCGAGCATCGCGGCTATGTGGCCAAGCCCGGTGCCTTTGGCCAGATCAGCAACGGCATGGCCAAGACCGAAGTGGAAGGCATTCTCGGCTCGCCTTCAACCACCGCCAGCATCAACTATCAGGGCGACAGCTATTATTACATCACCAGCATCACCAAGGGCCGGGCTTTCCTCGCGCCCAAGGAAACCAGCCGCGAGGTGATCGCCGTCCGCTTCGACCAGAATGACCAGGTGCAGAGCTTCGCCCAGTATGGACTTGAGGATGGGCGCATCATCGACGTCAACTCGCGCAAGACTCCGGTGGTCGGAGAGGACCTCGGCATTCTCAAGAACATCTTCCGCGGCCTGCTCAATTCCAAAGCCGGCCCCAGCGTCGCCACGCCCTAGGCTCGCGCGTTGGGCGCCTCAGTGCGCCAGCACGGCGAGCAGCAGCAGCGCCACGATGTTGGTGATCTTGATCATCGGGTTGACGGCGGGGCCTGCCGTGTCCTTGTAGGGGTCGCCGACAGTGTCGCCAGTGACGGAAGCCTTGTGGGCCTCCGAACCCTTCAGGTGCTTGACGCCCTTGGAGTCGACGAAGCCATCCTCGAAGCTCTTCTTGGCATTGTCCCAGGCGCCGCCGCCCGCCGTCATCGAGATGGCGACGAACAGGCCGGTGACGATCACACCCATGAGCACGGCGCCCAAGGCCGCGAAGGCGGCTTCCTTGCCGGCGATCCAGTTGATGCCCGTGAACACGACGATGGGGCTGAACACCGGCAGCATCGAGGGGACGATCATCTCCTTGATGGCGGCCTTGGTGAGCAGGTCCACGGCGCGGGCATAATCGGGCTTCTCCGTGCCCTTCATGATGCCGGGCTTTTCCTTGAACTGGCGGCGCACTTCCACCACCACCGACTGGGCCGCGCGGCCTACCGCCG
>JBOHKD010000387.1:0-1925 GCA_050728895.1 Aestuariivirga sp. | reverse complement strand
CCATACCATCGGGCGAAACACTGGAAATGCTGCGGCAAGCCCGCGAGATCGGCCGCGTCCAATCTTTTCGAATTTATGATGCAGCCGGGCGTCTTGTGCTCAGGTCCGACGATCCTGCAATGACGCGGAACCACTATCAGTCGATTGACAGCATCGACGGTGAATTTTCCCATGCCTTCCGTAGCGGCATACCTGCGGCCTTCATTCAGAAGGGCAACCGCAACGGCGATCCGGCATATTTCGCCTCGACCCTCTTGCCGGTAATCGACGGCAACGGAAAAATCGCGGGCTGGCTGGTGGCTCATGCCGACCAAGTGGATCGGCAGGGACTATTCCTGGACTTGACAGCGAGACTTTCGCTCGCGGTGGGTGGCTTGCTGTTGGTGGCCCCTGTTTTGGGATTTTTGTACCGGACGCGGCGAAAAACCGCCATCGAACGGCAACTCAAAACGCTTTCACAGCGCGACCCGCTCACCGGCCTGCAAAACATGACGAGCTTCCTCAGCCGGATTGAAGCACTGCTTTCACGTGCGGGAGATGACCACGGCCAATGCGCGCTCATCGTCTGCGAAATTGCCGCGATCGATCTCATCGACCAGAATTTCGGTCAGCAGGCTGCCGGCAATACCGTGCTGCTGACCTCGAGCCGGTTGTCCGGGATCAAGCCGGACGGCAGCGAAATTGCCTATCTCGATCACGCGCGTTATGGATTGTTCGTTCACGGTGTGACCGACCCCATGGCGGCGTTGAGCCTGGCGAAGGACCTGACCACAAGGCTCAGCGAACCTGTCGGCTGGCATGGCGAAGATATCGCCGTACAAGTTCATGCCGGTATAGCACTCTCGGCCTCCGACGGCCGTGACGCCGCCGCCCTGTTACGGAGCGCCGAGTTGGCATTACGCTCGGCCCAGGAACAGGGGACCCCGGGCTACGGCTTCTTCAATCCGCAAATCGCCCAGGACACCAGGCGCCGGGTGGCGGTGCAAAAGGCGGTTGCCGATGCCGTGGCCGCGCAATCCTTCCGCCTCGATTTCCAGCCCGTCTATAACATCAGGACCGGCGAGTTGACGGGCTTCGAGGCGCTTATCCGCCTGCACGATGCCGAGCTCGGCTCGATTTCGCCTTTTGAATTCATCCCGATGGCCGAACAATCGGGGCTCATAAGCCGCATCGGCGCATGGTGCCTGCAGGAAGCCTGCCGTGTTGCCGCGGAGTGGCCGGCGCATCTCATGGTGGCGGTCAATCTTTCCCCGGCGCAATTCCATTCCGGTTCGCTGCTGGCCGATGTCCGCCATGCGCTGGATCACAGCCAATTCCCCTCCTACCGGCTCGAAGTTGAGATCACCGAGGGCACGCTGCTCAAGAATTCCGAACTGGTGATGCAGCAGTTGCGCGTTTTGCGGGACATGGGAATTGCCGTGGCGCTGGACGATTTCGGCACCGGCTACTCGAGCTTGAGCTATCTGTGGAAGTTTCCGTTTTCCAAGCTCAAGATCGACCGCAGTTTCATTCAGGCGCTGGATGAAACGCAAAGCGCTCGCGGCATTCTCCGGTCGATCATCAAGCTGGGTCACGGGCTCGGTCTCCTGGTGACGGCCGAAGGCATCGAAAGCACCAAGCAACTTACAACCCTGCGTGAACTTGGTTGCGATCAGGCGCAGGGCTATTTGCTCGACAGGCCGGCGCATGTCACCGATCTTGCGGCGATTATCCTTCGCAACTTCGCCAAGGGTCTCTCCCGCAAAGGCCGCGAAACGCTCCCTGAGGCCTCGCCTGTAGTGGCGAAAGTGGATTCCGGAACCGCTTGACTAGCGCATTCTCCCGGAAAGTGGATTCCACTTTCCGGACAAGAAAATGCGCCAGTTCAATTGATTGGAGCATGTTCTTATCGCCAAAGTGTGTACACTTTGGCGGAACATGCTCTA
>JBOHKD010000386.1:0-1929 GCA_050728895.1 Aestuariivirga sp. | reverse complement strand
CCTGAGACCCGTATCCACGGCGCGGTACATATAAGGCAGCGCCAGTGTCGCATAGCCGATGATGAGAAGCAGGTCGGTGCCGCGCGCGGTTGCCAAGAACGGCAGCGGCGAGCTCGACCCGTACATGCGGATATAGCCGAAGACGATGACGATGGCCGGGATGACGAGCGGCAACAGCGTGATGAACTCGACCACGGGCCTCAACTGCGGCATGCGCAGGCGGATCCAGTAGGCGGTGGGCACGACCAGCAGCACACCGAGAATGATGGTGAAGATGGCGACCAGAACCGAATAGCCAAAGGTTTGTTGAAAGTGAGCGTCGCCCAGCACCGCTTTGTAAGCGTCGAAAGAATAGGCGCCGCGCCGCATGCGCATGGAGAATTCGAGTGTCGCGATCAGCGGCACGAAGAAATAGGCCGCGCCAAACACGAAAGTAATCCAGGCCCAGATTGACGCGCGGCGGTTCATTTCAGCCATCTTTCGCTGCGCGTCCGGAACCAGATGTAGAAGATGTTGGCCACTCCGGTGATGAAGATCATGCCGAAGGCCAGCGCATATCCCAGATGCGGATTATGCAAAACGTCGCCCCGGATCTGCGCATAGAGCAGGATGGGGACGATGTTGAGCGAAGAGCCGGTGAGCGCGTAGGCCGTCGCGATGGCGCCGAAGGAATTGGCGAAGAGCAAGATACCCGTGCCGAGGAAACTCGGCCAGATCACCGGGATCACCACCATGCGCCAGTATTGAACCTGCGTGGCGCCCAGCGTCGCCGCGGCTTCATTCCATTCGCGCTTCAGGCCGTCGATCGCCGGCGTGATGATGACGATCATCAGCGGAATCTGGAAATAGAGATAGGTGAGCGTCAGTCCCCAGAAGGACAGGACGTTGAAACCGGCCGAATAGATGTTGAAGCCAAACACCGAATCGAGCAGCACGGTCACCAGGCCGAGCCGGCCGAGGGTGGCGAGAAAGGCGAAAGCGAGGGGGATGCCGGCGAAATTGGAGGCAACGCCGGAGAATGTCATCGTTGCCGAGCGCACCCAACCGGGCAGGCCGCCGCGCACGATGGCGATGGCGATCACAAGGCCCGCAAGCGCGCCGATCAGCCCCGAAGCGAGGCTGACCTTGATGGATATCCAATAGGCGGCGACGATGGACGGCTGCGACAGCGCCGCGATATTTTCGAACGTGAACTCGCCCGCATCGTTCTGAAAGGCGCCGAGCATCAGATAGGCCGTCGGCAGGATCAGGAACATCAGGGCAAAAATGAAGAACGGCGCGACACCGAGCCATTGCGTCGGCAGCCGCAACCCGCGCGCTTCGGCGGGCGGTGCTGTCTTCCCGGCAACCGCCGGATCGGAAAGGCTGAGATCGGTCATGCGCCTGCTACCGCCGTTGAGAAAGTCCGGGCGGCCGGATAGCCGCCCGGATGGTTTCAGGTATTACTTAACATTGGCGCCCACCATCGTATCCCAGTTCTTGGTGATCGCCGCCTTGGACACGGCCTGCTCGTCAAGAGTCGGAAATACGGCGGCTTCATAGGACGCCGCCGGCGGCATCTTGTCCATCATCTCCTGCGGCACCTTGCCATTCTTCACAAGATCGCCGAAGCGGATGGGGTGGCAGTAGCCCTTCAACCAGCCAAGCTGACCTTCGTCGGAATATACATATTCCAGCCACAGCTTGGCGGCGTTCGGGTGCGGCGCATAGGCGCTGATCGCCTGCACGTAAACGCCGGCGACGACGCCGGTCTTCGGAACGACGACATCGACCGGCGGGTTGCCGTTCAGCGTGTCGCGGCCGGCAAGCGCGTTGTAGTCCCAAGTGACAAGAATCGGCGTCTGGCCCTGGGCAAGGGTTGCGGCCTTGCCGATGACCGGCACGAAATTGCCCTTGGCGTTGAGTTCCTTGAAGAACTCGAGACCTGCC
>JBOHKD010000385.1:0-1930 GCA_050728895.1 Aestuariivirga sp. | reverse complement strand
GCTGAACTTCTTTCTCTGCATTTGAAACCTCCAGTTCCATCAAAACACCTTAACTCGGTGTCCGTGAAACCGGCAGCAGGCCACTTGTAAAGTCCGCAAAACTGAGAGTCGCTGCTCATTTAGCACCTTGGGTCCGTAAAGTACAATAGTATGCTTATATCCCTATTGTCTCCTTCCCACGGAGGGGCGGTTCGCGAGCCGTCGTCAATCGGGGAAGGGGATGCGGGGCCTGAAATTGAGGAGTTACGGAACTCTTCATAACCAGGGACCAGCTCACCATCCCCGGGAAGCCCGTGTTCGGTTTCCCCTCCTTAGGTGGATCAAGGAGAAGCTAGATGAGAGACTCGAATTTCTCTGTAAGTCGGTGGTGGCAAGGGTCAAAATCCGCGGGCGCGGGCGGTGCGATGTACCGCCTGATACTATTCTACCTGCGGTGAAGCGCTGCCTGCGCCTCCCCCTCCGCCCCTTAAGGGGCGAAAAAAAGAAAGCCAAACCCAAACGAGGGCGGAGCCGTGCCTGAAACTCAACCCCCACCCGGCGCGTGCCGCGCCACCCCCAGATCAAGTCCGGGGGCAGGCTCCTCCCCGCGAAGGGGGAGGGATAACAAGGAAAGGAACTCCCATGCTTTATGAACTTGAATGGCAGACACCCCATGAAACGCCAAACGGGCGCACCGTGGCCCAATGGGTGGAAGCCGTGCGCTGGTTCGAGGAGAATAATTATCTCCGCGATCCCCTCACCGTCGATTGGCCCGCCGACCCCGAACATCCCGCCGCTCGCGCAAGAATGCGCGACGATCTGTTCTGCCCGCCGCTGTGCTGGCGCCCGCGCTGCCACCGCGCCGGCCGGCGCTGCCTCCACATGATGCCGCTCGCCATCCGCGAATTCATGCCGGAGTTCTGCGTCCATTTGGCCAATCTTTCCGGCGACCGGCAGTTCTATTCCGGCCCCGTCAACCCCGACAAGATGACCATACTGGCGGAAATCTTCGGTGCCGCCGAAAAGCCTCCGGCAAATCCCTTAAGCCGCCTGCCGATAGCGGAGAGTTTCACATAAAGATTTCTTTATATGATTGTTGCGTGGGGTGAAAGCCGCTGCTATAGGACCGGCCACATCAACCTCAAGGATTCCGCCATGGCCGCCGCCCCCGATTATCACGTCGCCGATATCAAGCTTAGCGATTGGGGCCGCAAGGAAATCGAAATGGCCGAGGTGGAAATGCCGGGCCTGATGGCAACCAGGGCCGAATACAAAAGCGCCCAGCCCCTCAAAGGTGCCCGCCTCTCGGGCTCGCTCCACATGACCATCCAGACGGCGGTGCTGATCGAAACATTGATGGCGCTCGGCGCCTCCGTGCGCTGGGCCTCCTGCAATATCTATTCAACGCAAGACCACGCGGCGGCGGCGATTGCCGAAGCGGGTGTCCCCGTCTTCGCCTTCAAGGGCGAAAACCTCAAGCAATATTGGGACTACACCGCCAGGATTTTCGACTGGCCCAATAATCAGTACACGAATTTAATTCTCGACGATGGCGGCGATGCGACCCTCTATATCCTCCTCGGTTCGCGGGCCGAGAAGGATGCGAGCCTCATCGCCAAACCTTCGAGCGAGGAGGAAGAATGCCTCTATGGCGAAATCAAAAAGCGCTTGCACGCAAGCCCCGGCTGGTTCGACAAAGTGAAAGCCTCGATCATCGGTGTCTCGGAAGAGACCACTACCGGAGTCCACCGCCTCTATGAAATGCAGAAAAAGGGTGAACTCCCCTTCCCGGCGATCAACGTCAACGACAGCGTCACCAAATCGAAATTCGACAACAAATACGGCTGCCGTGAATCGCTGGTGGATGCCATCCGCCGCGGCACCGACGTGATGATAGCGGGCAAGGTCGCCGTGGTGTGCGGCTATGGCGATGTCGGCAAGGGCTCGGCGC
>JBOHKD010000384.1:0-1933 GCA_050728895.1 Aestuariivirga sp. | reverse complement strand
GTATTCACCGCCGTAATCGAGGCGAACGTCGGCGCGCATGTTATCGTTGAAACGATAGCCAGCACCCCCGCCCACGGCGAAGCCGCTGTCATCGCTCCCGCCCGCCCATTCAAGAAACGACCAGCCGGCATCGGCACGGAGATAAAAGCCCATTGCCTGATAGGTTTCCGCCGGTACACTCTCGGCATCGGCCGCCTGTGCCGCGGTTCCCGCCAAGGCCATCATCACGGCCGCGAGAACAAATGTCTTGTGTGCTTTCATTACTCATCTCCTGAAATCATTCCTTTTGGATGTTGAGTAACTAGCGATCCACCGTGTCCCAACCCCGGCGCGATTGCGGCGAAGCTGTGACGGTTCGCGCCTGTTGCATTCCTGCCACACGATTCTGTTCCAAAACGGCATAGGGCGTTGACCCGCCACCCACCATGACGATAGGTGGGGCGCAATCAGTGAGCCGGATGAGTTCTATCACGCTGCCGCCTTGGCGATGACGGTGCAGAGATCGTCCACGATCCGGCGCACGAGGTTTTCATCATCGCCTTCCGCCATGACGCGGATCAAGAGCTCCGTGCCCGAAGGCCGGATCACCAGCCGGCCCGAATTTCCGAGCTGCGCTTGCGCCGCGGCCAACGCGGATTTCACGTGAGAGTCCTCCAACGGCTTGCCGCTTTTGAACTTCACGTTTTTGAGAATCTGCGGCACCGGCGTGAACAAACTGCATACCTCGCTCACCGGCTTGCCGGAGCGCACGACTTGCGCCAGCACCTGAAAAGCCGCGAGCAATCCGTCACCCGTCGTCGAAAAATCCGAAAGCACGATATGGCCCGACTGCTCACCGCCGATGTTGTAGCCATGGGCCCGCATGTGTTCGACAACATAACGGTCGCCAACCCTGGTGCGGGCGAGCGTCAGTTTTTGATCGCCGAGAAACCGTTCTAGCCCGAGGTTCGACATGACGGTCGACACCAGCCCGCCGCCACGCAGTTCGCCGCGCTTGTTCCATGATGTTGCAATCAGCGCCATCAGTTGATCGCCATCGATCACCTGGCCACGCTCGTCCGCAATGATTACCCGGTCGGCGTCGCCGTCCAGCGCGATACCGATATTGGCGCGAAGCTCGCGGACCTTGTCGCACATGGCCTGTGGCGCCGTGGAGCCGCACTTCTCGTTGATGTTAAGGCCGTTGGGCTCGTGTCCGATCTGGATGATCTCGGCGCCGAGTTCCCATAGCGCGGTCGCCGCCACCTTGTAGGCGGCGCCATGGGCCGTATCGATCACCACCCGCAAGCCGTCGAGATTGAGTTCTTTCGGGAAGGTACGCTTGGCAAACTCGATGTAGCGGGCTTGCGCGTCCTCAATGCGTTTGGCCCGGCCGATCTCCGCGGGTGCGGCGAGTGCCACACTTTGCGGATGATCGAGCAAACGCTCGATTTCCTGCTCTTGACCGTCGGAAAGCTTGTATCCGTCCGGCCCAAAAATCTTGATGCCATTGTCCTGGAAGGGATTGTGCGAGGCCGAAATCATGACTCCGAGATCGGCGCGCATGGAGCGGGTCAGCATGGCGACGGCGGGCGTTGGCACGGGACCGAACAGAAACACATCCATGCCGGCGGCCAGCAGGCCCGCGGTCAATGCCTGCTCGATCATGTAGCCGGAAAGGCGGGTGTCCTTGCCGATCACCACCCGGTGGCGATGATTGCCGCGCTTGTAGAGATTGCCGGCCGCCATGCCGATCTTCAGCACCATGTCGGCGGTCATTGCGCCGCTATTGGCTGTGCCCCGGACCCCATCAGTCCCGAAATATTTGCGTGACATGAATTCCTCTCCGTCAGAGTTCGCTGGAAGCCGGATCGGCGGCGGCCAGCGCCACCGCCAGGGCTGCCACCGTGGCTTTAACATCATGCACCCGGAGAATGTGTGCACCGTTAAGCGC
>JBOHKD010000383.1:0-1939 GCA_050728895.1 Aestuariivirga sp. | reverse complement strand
GTTCTGGGCTTCGTGGGGGACCACGATCGTCTCGAGCTCGCCGCTGGGCGTCTCGATGGTCACGGTGCGAGCCAGGTGATTCACCTCGCGCACCACCACAACCGTCTCCACCGCCTCGGCCAGGACCGCGCCGGGCTTGTCGGCCTGGGCGGACGCAGCCGCCGGTAGTGTCAGAACCGAAGCTAGCAGGACCGTAACAAACACGCTTCTTAGTTTCATTTTTCCTCTCCTGTTGTGATGTTTACAGCTTTGGGAATCCGTTAACGCGCCAGCAAATGCAGGCAAGACGAACTTGCAGTTGGCGGCACACCGTCCCTTCATCTGGGCAGTGTATCCCCCGCCGGGAAAGGCGCAGTCCGTGGGTTATAGTCCTTCGTGTCGGCGCGATCTAATTACTCTCGCTGCGTGCTCCGAATCAGCATTGGAGCTAGACTATTTTGATCGAAGCGGCCTGCGTCGCACTGGAAGAAATTGTGTCAGGAAACTTCTTGATATTGGCGATAATTTAACTTTGCGATAGAGGCAGCGTACTGCTTTCCAATCATCATCGGGAACAAAACAGAAACCCGTATTGTTTTCGATTTCAATCCTGTTCATCCCGTTAATCCTGTCCACTTTGATGAGAATTTCATCAGAACTCATAGAACGCGCTGACTGAAATCATCTCGACATTGTCCAGTTCGTCAATATCGATTTTTTCGTATTCGGCACGCACGCCGATGCCGAACAGGCTGAACCTTGCACCGACCCCGTACACCGGCGCGGAGCCGTCGAAACTGGTCTTGGTGCCGCCGATGGTCTTGTCCAGGTCGTATTGCATGCCGCCGACGCGGGCAAACAATTCGACCGGTCCGAGACCGAGTCCGGCGAGCGCGCCGTAGTCGAACCCGTCGACCTTGTACTCGGCCGCCGAGGTGCTCGGCTTGCCGAGGTCGCGGAAACCCACTTCACCGGAGAGGCTCACGATCGGCAGCCAATCGAAGCGGTAGCCGCCGAAAATCTTGAATGCGCTATCGGACTCGTTGAACGCCGTCCCGGCGGGGTTGCTTGCGCTGTCCTCGATGGTGGCGGAGCCGACACCGCCGCCTATGTAGATACCGCCGGCGAAAGCAGGGGTGGTGACGATAATGAAGAGGGCTGTTGCGACTGCGAGGATATTTGTGTGGCGCATGATGATCTCCTGGTGTGAATTGTTTGTCCGGCTGCGGACGGGGTGCGGGGCACTCCGGCCCGTTCCGGATTCTAAGGTGTGGCGATTATGAAGGCGAATGCGCGTTCACAGGAATCCATGACCGGCAATCGACCCCGGCGAACCTTGACCCACTGATTGCCGGGGAAGGCAGGGCAGAAAAGCTCGTCCATGATCTCCGTCTCGAAACGCCCCTGTCGTTTTCCCCCGGTAACAACCATAGTGTTACGAGGGGGATTATTGCCTGTGTGAGACATATTTCCAGATCCGAGCCTAACCGAGCAGCTTGCGCCGCTTGAAACAATCTGGAAATAACTTTTCGTCAAGCTACATTATTTCCGGCAGTCATCGATCCTCCAGTTGACGGAATTTTTATTGAATGACTGTGCGCGGCGCGGCAACATTGTGCGCTGGCGTGGCAAAAAAAGATAGAACCCCTCCGGCTGTGGCAGGCGCGAAACACTTTGCCGCCTGATATGGGAGTTCCCGGATCATGATCCGGACGACGGCGAAAAGGCCCGGCCGAGTATGGTTGCGATCGCGCACATGCCATACACCTTGAGGGTTCACATCGGCTGGTGAGGGCGCGCATCGAACAGCGCTGAAGCCCTGTCTCTTGCGGCCTTGGGCTTGCCGGACAACAGGCTCAGGAGATATCGCGTGCCTTGTCGAGGAAAGAGTCAGAACGCCTCGCCGAATCCGGCGCAAAGCGCAGTTTCGTTCTTGCCGCGGGCGACATCGACCCGGAAA
>JBOHKD010000382.1:0-1939 GCA_050728895.1 Aestuariivirga sp. | reverse complement strand
ACCTACACCACCGAGGAGATCCTCGCCACCGGCCACCAGTTCTTCGGCAAAACCACCCGAGGCTTTGCCGAAGCGGTTGAATATGTCTTCCAGAGCCAGGGCGAGCCCACCGCCTATATCGTCGGCGAGGAAGGTGCCGGCGCCTTCATTGGCGGACTAAGATACGGAGAAGGCACGATTTATTACAAGGACGGCACGCGCCAGAAAATCTATTGGCAAGGCCCCTCGGTCGGCTGGGATTTCGGCGGCAATGGCTCGCGCGCCATGGTCCTCGTTTACAACTCCGACAGCCCCCGCGATCTCTATACCCGCTTCGGCGGCGTTGAAGGCTCGGCCTATTTGATCGGCGGCTTGGGCGTAAACTTTCAGAAGCGCGCCAACATCGTGCTCGCTCCAATCCGCACCGGCGTCGGTGCCCGTCTTGGCGCCAATATCGGCTATCTGAAATATTCCGGAAAGCCGAGCTGGAACCCTTTCTGATACAAACCGTTGATCCCTAGCGCATTTTTCCGGAAAGTGGAATCCGCTTTCCGGATTAAGAAAATGCGCCAGTTCAACCAATTGGAGCGCCACGTTATGGCCCAATTGTCTCGGCATGACGCCGGACGAACGGTTCAACAGGGATATGTTTGTGATGAAACTGACGAAATTATTCGGCGCTGCTTCGATTGTCCTTCTGCTCGGCGCCGCACCTTCGCTTGCGTCCGAAGCTCCTGGAACCTGGGCCATGCAGAACGGCAAAGTCACGGTAAACGTTACCGATTGCGGGTCCGATCTCTGCGGTACCATCGTCTCCCTCAAGGAGCCCATCAGCAAGATCGACGGTAAGCCCAAGATCGACCGGGAGAATCCCGATCCCGCGCTGCGCGAGCGTCCGCTGATTGGCCTTTCCATATTGGTGAGCATGAAGGCCGCTGGCGACAACCAGTGGCAAGGAGCCATCTACAACCCCGACGATGGCAAGACTTATACCGGCACTGTGCTGCTCGATGGCGGCACCATGCAGGTGCAGGGCTGCGTCCTTAAATTGTTCTGCAAGACCAACACCTTCGTTCGCGTGGATTAACCCGCGAGGCCCAGTCACTGGCCCTTTCTTTGCATCTTGCCCAAGGATTGGCTAGAAATGCTGGATTGCCGGAGGTCGCATGTTTCAGACTGAAACTTTGTTGCTGGTGGTGCTGGGCTTTTCGCTCGCGGCATTGATTGCGCTGTTTGCTGGCCGGTTCATGTGGTCATTGGCCATCCGCATCGGTTCAAGGCGCATGCAACGTCAAATTCCGAGCACCTCGGTCGAATTGCACACCGATCGTGACCGCCTGCGCGCCGAATATGCCCTGCTTTCCCAAAAACTGGGCACCCGTCTTGAGAGCGCCAGGATGAAAATGGCGGAACAAATGGCCGAGGTGACGCGAACCCGCAACCGGATCGAAACCCTGGTCGCGGAACTCAATGCCAAGGATGTAGCCCATGCCGCGAGGGAGGAGGAAGCTCTGGAGCTTCGCGCCCGCCTTTCCGAATATATAGCAACCGTAGCCGAGGCGCAGTCGGAAATCACGGTCCTGCGCCTTGATCTCGACCACAAATCTATGGAAGTGACCGAGCTGCAAGCGATGATCGCCGATCGGGACGCGCACATCGCCTCGCTTGCACCACCGCCCGAGGTGATCCTCGCCGCGAGCGATCCCGGTGTGGATTCCGGGGAAATCGCCGGTCAGCTTGTAGACGCCGCTGCCAAGGGCGATCCTCTGGTCCAGCAACATCTTGAGGAGAGCGCGCACGAAACCGGCGATCTGCAAAATGAATTGAACCGCCTCGACGCCACCTGGACCAAGAAGCTCGGCAAAATCAAAACGAAGAGCCGGAAACCGCCCGACAGCCCTCTCGATGAAGCGTTGACCAAGCGCACCAAACCCTTGCACAAGAATATTCTCGGATAGAC
>JBOHKD010000381.1:0-1942 GCA_050728895.1 Aestuariivirga sp. | reverse complement strand
ACGCCGTCGATGTCGCAGCATCTGCCGGTGACGCCGGATGAAATTGCAAGTCAGGCGGTGGCAGCGGCGGAGGCCGGGGCGGCGATCCTGCATCTTCATGCGCGCGATCCTGAAACCGGCAAGCCTTCGGGCTCCACGGAAATCTACAAACGCTTTCTGCCGCGCATCAAGCAGGCCTGCTCCTCGATCGTCAACATCACCACGGGCGGCGGCCAGGGCATGTCGATCGACGAACGGATCGCGGCGGCGGAAGCTCTCTCGCCGGAGATGACGTCGCTCAACATGGGTTCGATGAATTTCGGCCTCTATCCAATGCTGGCGCGTTACAGCGAGTTCAAGCATGACTGGGAGCGAGCCCATTTGGAAGCTTCGCGCGATTTCATTTTCCGCAATACTTTCAGCGATATCGAGAACATTTTACAGAGATTGGGCGAAGGGCACGGGGTGCGCTTCGAATTCGAGTGCTATGATGTGGGGCATCTTTATACGCTGGCGCATTTTCTGGACCGGAAACTCGTAAAGCCGCCGCTCTTCGTGCAGACGATCTTCGGCATTCTGGGCGGCATCGGACCCGATCCTCAGAATGTGCTGGTGATGCGCGAGACGGCGGAGCGGCTGTTCGGCGAGCAGTATCACTGGTCGGTACTGGCGGCGGGGCGTTTCCAGTTGCCGTTTTGCACCATGGCCGCGACCATGGGAGCCAATGTGCGGGTGGGGCTCGAGGACAATCTGTTCCTCGGCAAGGGCAGGCTGGCGCCGTCGAACGCGGCGCTGGTTGCCAAGATTCGGCATATCCTTGAGGAACTGTCGATCGACATCGCTACCGCCGACGAAGCGCGCGCCATGCTGGAGACCAAGGGCGCAGGGCATGTGAAGTTTTAGGGGAAGCTGACGTTCCATCATGCGGGCGGGCGGGGGCTTGCCAAGCCGCGGATTTGGCGCGAGCATGGAGAGACAGGGAGAAGAGGCCATGGATTCAAACGGCAGACGAGTTGCGGGCTCGCGGTGCATCGCACTGGTGGGCCCCTATCTCAGCGGCAAGACGACACTTCTTGAAGCCTTGCTGTTTCGCACCGGAGCTGTCCCACGGCAGGGAAGGATTTCTGAAAAATCCACCGTGGGCGACGGCTCGCCCGAGGCCCGCGGCCACGGCATGAGTGTCGAGCTAAATGCCGCCACCACGAATTTTCTCGGCGACAGCTACACCTTCATCGACTGTCCGGGTTCCATCGAATTCACCCAGGACCAGCGGGGAGTGCTGGTGGCTTGCGATGCGGCGATCGTGGTTTGCGAGGCCGACGAGAAGAAGGCCCCGGCACTCCAGCTCATTCTCAAAGAGCTCGACGAGCTGGCGATCCCGCGTATCCTTTTCATCAACAAGATCGACAAGACGGAATTGAGACCGCGCGATGTGCTCACCTGGCTGCAACCGGCGAGCTCAAAGCCCCTGGTGCTGCGCCAGCTGCCGATCCTCAAAGGTTCCATCGTCACCGGTTTTGTCGATCTGGCGCTTGAGCGCGCCTTCATCTACCGCGAACACGCCGACAGCCAGGTGATCGACATGCCCGCCGATGTAACGGAACTAGAGAAGAGCGAACGCTTCGCCATGCTGGAAAAGCTCGCCGATCACGATGACGAGCTGATGGAGCAATTGCTTTCCGACATGGAGCCGCCGCGCGACCGGGTGTTCGCCGATCTTGCGCGCGAATTGGCGGATGGCCTGATCACGCCGGTATTGTTCGGCTCGGCCGAGCACGGCAATGGCGTGGGGCGCCTGCTCAAGGCTCTCAGGCATGAGGCGCCGGGTGTGGCCGGCACGGCAAAGCGCCTCGGGCTCGCCGCCGGCGGCGGCACCGTGGCCCAGGTGCTCAAGACTTTTCATACCGCGCACGGCGGCAAGCTGTCGCTGGCCCGCATTCTCCAGGGCGATGCCGTGGAGGGT
>JBOHKD010000380.1:0-1943 GCA_050728895.1 Aestuariivirga sp. | reverse complement strand
CGCCGCTGGCGGCGGCGGCACCACCACAACCTCGCCCGCCACCCTCAAATGCAAGCAGGGCGAGGTGGTGAAGGAAATCGTCAAGAACGGGACGAAGAAAAAAATCTGCGTCAAGGCGGACGCGGGCATCCTTCCCGATGAAGAGCTTTACCAGCAGGGCCGCGCCTTGGCGAAGGAGGGCCAATACGACTGGGCCCTGGAGGTTTTGGCCCTCGTGCAAAATCAAAACGATCCCCGCGTGCTGAATTATGTGGGCTACAGCCATCGCAAGGCGGGCCGCCTCGAAATCGGCATCGGCTATTACCGCAAGGCCCTCGCCATCAATCCAAACTTTGTGCTGGCACGGGAATATCTCGGTGAAGGCTATGTGGCGGCGGGCCGCATCGATCTCGCCAAGGTTGAGCTTGCCGAGATTGAAAAGCGTTGCGGCATTGGTTGCGAAGAATACCAGGACCTCTCGGCGGCAATCGCCGCGGCGAACTGAATTAGTTCGGGGGCAGGAGCCATGAGACGGTTCCCTGCCCCCAATTCCCAAGTCCGAGACGCTGGGCGAGCGCCGTTACCAGCAGCGCAAGTTCGCTGTCGAGCCGCCACGGCGGATTGACGATCAGCAATCCCGATCCGGCAAGGCCGCCCTCCCGGAACGATTCCCGCACCCGCAATTCGCATTTGAGAGTGCCCGGCACTCCAAGCGCCTGGACTCCATCGCACAGTTTTTCGGCGACTCCGTCTGCTTTCACCGGATACCACAGCATGAAGCAGCCGGTGGCGAAGCGCTTCAGCCCTTCGGCCAACATGCGAAGCGCGCGATCCGCCTCATCTTGCTGCTCATATGCCGGATCGATAAGCACGAGCCCGCGCCGCTCGCGCGGCGGCAGATTGGCTTTAATACACGTCAGAGCATCCAGTGCGCTCACCTGCACCCGTGGATCGCCGCGAAAACAATTTACGAGAAGAACCTTGTCTTCGGGATGCAATTCATTGGCTACAAGGCGATCCGCCTCGCGCATAAGACGAGCCGCGATCCATGGCGAACCGGGATAGCGGCTGAGTCCGCCTCCAGGATTGAGCGCCTGAACAGCCTCACGATAGGGCGCAAGCAGGGCTTCAATGTCAGCGGCAAATGGCTCCGCCATTTTCCCGATGCCGCCCTGCCATTCGCCAGTCTTGCCGGCTTCAATGCCATCAAGATCATAGACCCCGATGCCGGCATGGGCATCGATCACCCGAAACGGCTTGGTCTTCTTCTTCAGATGCACAAGCGCCCGCGCCAGAACCACGTGCTTCAGCACATCGGCGTGATTTCCGGCATGATAGGCGTGACGGTAATTCATGGGGCAAGTGACATGCCAGAGTCTCGGAAGCCTGGCTATCGTCCTAGTGCAGAGCCGTGATAGGGTTCGCCATGGACAGCGAGCAACTCAAATCCTTGCAGGCCCCTTTCAAGGCGCGTTTTCGCGAATCGCCGCGGGAAGCCATCATCACCCTCAAGGCCGAAGGTGCTATCGGCGAGAATGTCACCTGTTCGGTGGCGACTGCCAAGGCGATGGTCGAGGCGGGGCTGCATCCGGCAACCGGCGGCACCGGACTTCATGCGTGCTCCGGCGACATGCTGCTACAGGCTTTGGTAGCTTGCGCCGGTGTTACCCTCAACGCGGTGGCCACGGCCCTCGGTATCGTGCTCGATGGGGCGAGGGTGCGCGCCGAGGGCGATCTCGATTTCCGCGGCACATTGGGCGTCGGCCGCGAGGCCCCGGTGGGCTTTCGCGCCATCCGTCTGTTTTTCGATCTTGACGGCGATGTCGGCGAAGAGCACCGCACGACCCTGCTGAAGCTCACCGAACGCTATTGCGTCGTCTACCAGACCCTGTGCCATGCCCCGCCCATCGCAGTGGAAATGACACCTTGAACGTCGTATGATCGCACCGGCAAAACGGGAACGA
>JBOHKD010000379.1:0-1947 GCA_050728895.1 Aestuariivirga sp. | reverse complement strand
GAATAGATGCGCCCATGGCGCAAGAGAAAACTTAGAACCTGCTGGCGGGCTCGCCGCAATCCCTCCATCGCCGCCTGACGGGCACGGCAGAGATCGCGCATGGCCTCGTGAGCGCCGCCGGGACCCCAAACCGGCGTCGGTTCCCCTGAGAGGCTGAAAATCTTTCGATTTACGGCAGGTTTTGGGGGCTGGCGGGGTTCCATAGCGTAGAATCCGGCAACGGGATTTGATTCTTGGCGGGTCTACCGATGGCTGGGAACGAGAACGAGGAACTTTTCGAAACGTTGGCCGCGCAAGCCGCGCCGGAGCGGATTGGCGAGGCGGTGCCGAGGCTTCGCACTGCGGAGCGGCGCCAGGTCGAGTGGCGTCCGGTCAGCCTGGAGGAACTCGTGCCGGACGATCATCGCGTGCGTGCAGTCTGGCGTTTTGTCGAAGGCTTGGACCTGTCCGCGTTGCTCAGTCCGATCAAATCCCTTGAGGGGCGGCCCGGCCATCCGGCGGCGGATCCGCACATCTTGCTGGCTCTGTGGCTTTTCGCGACGATCGAGGGGGTGGCGAGTGCGCGGCAGGTGGCGCGTCTTTGCGGCGAGCATTCCGCCTATCGGTGGCTGTGCGGCGGAGTGGGCATGAACGCTAAGACCTTGGCCGATTTTCGTGTTGGCCACGGAGCGGCGCTGGAAGACCTTCTCATCGACAGTTTTGCGGGCTTGGTAATGGCAGGCGTTGCGAGTTTGGATCGCGTGGCGCAAGACGGCGTTCGTGTGCGAGCATCGGCGGGAGCGACCTCGTTCCGCCGGCATTCGAGCTTGGAAGACTGCCGGGAAGAAGCGGCGCAAGCGGTTCGCCGTCTTCAAGAAGAAGCCTCGCGCGATCCCTGCGCGGCGAGCCGGCGCGAGGCCGCGGCGCGACTGCGGGCGGCCCGTGACCGCGAGCGCCGGGTCGAGAAAGCGCTGACGCTCACGCGCGAATTGCATGGCCAGCAACAAGACTGGGCGCGACGCCGCGAGGAGCGGGCGTTCCGGGAAAAACAAAGGCGATCCGCCACCACGGAAAGCGAACCGGAAAAGGAAAAGGAACAAACCCGGGGGAAAGAACCACGCGCTTCGACCACGGATCCCGAGGCACGAGTGATGAAGATGGCCGATGGTGGATTCCGGCCGGCCTACAACGTGCAGTTCGCCTCCGATACGCAAAGCGGCGCGGTTGCTGGCGTCGCTATCGACAGCAACGGTTCCGACATGGGCAAGATGGCGCCGATGAATGAAGCCCTGGCGGAAAATTACGGCGAACGGCCGCGCCAGCATCTCGCCGATGGAGGCTACACCAAATTCGACGACATAGAGGCTCTGGAAAAAGCCGGGGTCGAAGTCTACGCACCCATCCCGGCGCCGCGCGACAAGAACCGCGATCGTTACGCCCCGCAGCCCGACGATGCGCCAGCCATCGCCGCTTGGCGGGAGCGCATGGGCTCCCAAGCGGCAAAAGACATCTACAAGGAGCGGGCGGCGACGGCTGAATGCACGAACGCGCAAGCGCGAAATCGTGGCCTGCGGCAGTTTCTCGTGCGGGGTGTCTGCAAGGTCAAATCGATCGCGCTCTTGCATGGCCTGACCCACAACATGGTGTGCGGCTGGCGTCTCATTGCGGCTTGATACTCAACTCCGCGCGCAAGGGCGCGAGGGCACCGAGAATACACCGCCGATCCGGCGACCGTCCCGCATGAGTCCAATAGCGCAGGAGCTTCGAACCCCGCTCTTCGATCGCGTGAATTGATCGAGCGAACCAGCGGCCTCGCGCAAAAGCTCATTCCGGTTTCCATGAACTCATCGTGCGAAACGCCGCGTGCAACCCGCCAATCTCAAGCGTCGAAGATATCCTACGAGCCAATTCATTCTCAGGCTCTGAGCTTGGAGCCTTTCTCCTATCTACAACAACATCCCCTACTTC
>JBOHKD010000378.1:0-1959 GCA_050728895.1 Aestuariivirga sp. | reverse complement strand
ATTCATGGCCGATACGGTTTTGGCCAAGCACGATGAAAATTATATGCCGAGGGACTTGGCGGAGAAGCTGAAAGAAAAGGGCGTGTGGCGGCAATGATCGCGGAGATTGGCCACTTTGCCTTGATCCTGGCGCTCGGCGTGGCGCTGTTTCAATTCGCCATGCCGTTCGCCGGCGCGATGCGGCTGGCGGCGCCGGCGGCGATCCTGCAAGCCGTGCTGATCGCCGGTGCCTTCGCGGCTCTCACCCATGCCTATGTGATTTCGGATTTCTCGATTGCCAATGTTTTCGAGAATTCCCATTCGGCCAAGCCGCTCCTTTACAAGCTGTCCGGCGTGTGGGGAAACCATGAGGGCTCGATGCTGCTGTGGGTGCTGATGCTCGGCCTCTTCGGCGCTGCGGTGGCTCTCTTCGGCAATAATCTGCCGCTCGAACTCAAGTCCCGCGTACTGGCTGTCCAAGGTTCAATTGGCGCTGCCTTTCTGGCGTTTACGATCCTTACCTCGAATCCGTTCACGAGACTCGTTTCCCCGCCCATTGAAGGCAATGGTCTCAACCCCGTTCTGCAAGACCCAGCACTCGCCTTCCATCCGCCGTTTCTTTACGCGGGCTATGTCGGTCTTTCGATTGCCTTCTCTTTTGCCGTGGCCGCATTAATCGACGGCAAGGTCGATGCCGCCTGGGCGCGCTGGGTGAGGCCGTGGACGCTTGCCGCCTGGATGTTCCTCACAATCGGCGTCGCCATGGGATCATGGTGGGCTTATTACGAACTGGGCTGGGGCGGCTGGTGGTTTTGGGACCCGGTGGAGAATGCGAGCTTCATGCCCTGGCTGGTGGCGACGGCACTGCTGCATTCGGCCATCGTGGCGGAAAAGCGCAACGCGCTGAAAATCTGGACGGTGCTTTTGTCGATTATCGCCTTCTCGCTGTCGCTGGTCGGTACCTTCCTCGTGCGCTCGGGCGTGCTCACCTCGGTTCATGCCTTCGCCGTCGATCCGGCGCGCGGCGTATTCGTGCTCGCCATCCTTTGTGTGTTCATCGGCGGCGCCCTGGCGCTCTTCGCCTGGCGGGCACCGCTCCTGAAAGCGGGTGGTGGGTTCCAGCCGGTGAGCCGCGAGGGCGGACTTGTTGTCAACAATTTGCTCCTGTGTGTCGCGGCATTTTCGGTTTTTACCGGTACGCTGTATCCGTTGGCGCTGGAGACTCTCACCAATGAGAAAATCTCCGTAGGCGCGCCCTATTTCAATATGACCTTCGGAACGATTATCCTGCCGCTGCTGCTGCTTGTGCCGGTGGGGCCGCTGCTGGCGTGGAAACGGGGCGATCTGGACCAGGCGTTGCGCCGCTTGACGATTGCCTTTGCCGGCGCTGCCGCCGTGGGGTTGCTGGTGCTGATCATGGAAGTGCGGGGACCGTGGCTGGCACCCGTAGGGATGGCGCTTGGCGCCTGGCTGATTTTCGGCGCGCTGAGCGACCTTGCGGGAAAGATCGCACTCTTCAAGATGCCGCTCTCCACCAGTCTCTCACGGCTTAAGGGCTTGTCGGGTGCAGCTCTTGGCGTGGTGCTCGCCCATGGCGGACTCGGCATCATGGTGATCGGCATTATCGCCATTTCCCTGTGGAAGACCGAAGTGATCATCGCCATGAAACCCGGCGAGACGGCCCAGGTCGGCGCTTATCAAGTGACATTCGAGGGTGAAGCTCCACTGAACGGACCAAACTACAAAGGCCGCACCGGGCGTTTTCGCGTGACGCGCGAGGGCAGCGAGATCACGACGCTCTTTTCCGAAAAACGAATCTTCGATCCCGGCGGCACGCCGACGACCGAAGTCGGCCTGCATCAAACATTGGCGGGCGATCTTTATCTGGTGATGGGAGACGAGACCTTGGGCGGCGGGCGCGCTATGCGCATGTATTTCAATCCGCTGGTCAACCTGATTTGGCTCGGCGCGGTGCTGATG
>JBOHKD010000377.1:0-1964 GCA_050728895.1 Aestuariivirga sp. | reverse complement strand
GGTTAATACTGCGGCGCATGGAGGCATATGGCTTTCCCCGTGCTCTGCGGGTGACGGTCGGCACGGCGGAAGCCAACCGCGCCCTCATTGCCGCGCTGAAGGAATTTCTTCGATGAGTGTCATGTTCGAGCGCATCGCCCTGATCGGCTTGGGCCTCATCGGCTCTTCGCTTTGTCATATCGTCAAGCGCAAGAAACTTAGCCGCCATATCGCCGGATTTGCGCGCAGCCCGGAGACGAGGGGCCGGGCGCGTGAATTGGGCCTCACTGACAGCATGCATGAGACGGCCGCGAAAGCCGTGAGCGGCGCCGATCTCGTCATTCTCTGTTCGCCGGTCGGCACCTATGGAGAAATTGCCCGTGAAATCGCCTCTGCTCTAAAATCCGGAGCGATTTTGAGCGACGTTGGTTCGGTGAAGAGTGCCGTGGTCCGCGATGTCGGCCCGCATGTTCCCCAAGGTGTGCATTTTATTCCCGGTCATCCCATAGCGGGCACGGAACTTTCCGGCCCTGAATCGGGATTTGCCGAGCTCTTTGCCGAGCGCTGGTGCGTATTGACGCCGCCACCCGGCAGCGATGCGCAAGCCGTGGCACGTCTTGAAAAATTCTGGCGCGCCTGCGGCTCGAATGTCGAGATCATGACGCCCGAACACCACGATCTGGTGCTGGCGATCACCAGCCATCTGCCGCATCTCATCGCCTATAATATCGTGGCGACGGCGGCCGATCTTGAGAATGTGACCGATTCGGAAGTGATCAAGTTTTCCGCCGGCGGTTTTCGCGACTTTACCCGCATCGCCGCCTCCGATCCCACCATGTGGCGCGATGTCTTTCTCAACAACCGCGAGGCGGTTCTGGAAACGCTGGGGCGATTTTCCGAGGATCTTTCGGTTTTGCAACGGGCCATCCGCTGGGGCGACGGAGAAACCCTGCACGCCTTGTTTACCAGGGCCCGCGCCATTCGCAGCGGCATTATCGCCGCTGGGCAAGATACGGCCTCCCCGGATTTCGGCCGCCGCCCGCTCAAGACTCAATAGAGCGGCGCAAGCTCGCCAAGTTTCACGGGGCCGAGATAGATGTCGCCATCCCGCGCCACAAGGGGAGCTTTGGCGCCCTGCCCGAAGAGGCCGAGAAGGGTAAGAAGCGCGGCGCGATCCTGTTGGGAAAGTGAAATATAAGGATCGATAATTTGAAACAGGCCCTTGAGGTCATTGGTTTGGACCTCGATTTGACCGGCGATCCGGTGCGCCGCATCGAGATGCGCCGCTCCCTTGCCCCAGAGCTTCACATTGCCTTGGGCGATTTGCATATCGGTAATATCGATAACTTCGCCCTTGAGAGTTCCGAGGGCTTGCGCGCGGTCAATCATTAAAGGTGGTTGATCGAACGGTCTATACACCGCACCCGTGATGGTGAGCGCAATATCGTTTCCGCCATCGGCGGCGGGGCGCGTATGTAGCTGGATATTCTCGGCGGCAAAAACATCCGCGCTATCGAAGTTTGGAATTTCCGCCGATATCGATGTGCCGCCGCTGCGTGCAACGATACTGACAACAGCCTGGCCGTGCGCAAGTTTTTTGATTTCGTTGTTCGGCAAAACTGCTTTGGAAGGTCCGTCGGCCAGCACGATGACATGGGTGGGGTCATAGGCTTGCGCCACGGCGAAAAGCGCCTGACTGCGAAAACTTCGGCCGCCGGGGAAATTGATGACCGGTTTTTCGCAAGTAAATTCGATGCGAAAGGGATAGCCGCCCCAATTCTCTGCATCACAGACAAAGCTGAAGCCACGTTCAGCAAGTTGGTCGCGATATAGAGCGGCGTATTTCTGCGCCGTCGAATTGGCCACAAGCCAATAGCCCGACCAGAGCAGGAAAACGACGAGGCTGGCGGCCAGCGGCGCCAACATCCGCCACGGCCGTTTGGGCTTTCCATTCATTTTACTTGGGCGTCTCATTGATTATGATG
>JBOHKD010000376.1:0-1997 GCA_050728895.1 Aestuariivirga sp. | reverse complement strand
GTGTTTGTCCACAACGAATTGTTTGAGTTGCGCGTGAATTATTCCGTGCATGTGGAATCACTCCTTTGAGAGCCATTGCAGGTTACCCTCAATGTTCAATGGCTGCAAACGCCTCACCGGCCTTTTCGTGCTGGATTCGTGTCCACCGGAGGCCGTCACATTTCCGCCGCGAGCCCGATTGAGTATCGCCTGCGGACAGCGTAACATCGTGAGCATGGAACGGCAGTTTTTCCTGTTTTTTCTGGGGATTTTCCTGGTTCTGGCCCAGGCGGCCCGCGCGGATGAGCCATCCCCGATGAGCAGCCGCGAACTGGCCGAACTCCGCCAGCTCGTCAATCCCGCGGATCATATCGCCATAGTCTTTATCCCCGGCATTCTTGGGTCCAAGTTGACCGTCGATGGCAAGGAGGTGTGGGGAGGCGTTTTCAATTTTGAACCGGAACTCGTTTACGATCCGTCCAAACCCGCCTCTGCGGAGGTTTTCGACAAGGTTGAAGTCAATGCGATCTTCAAGAAATTCGGGTTCAACGTCTATGGCAATGCCATCCAGGATCTGCGCGATGAATTCACCGACGCCAGCACCAATATCTTCGTCTTTCCCTATGACTGGCGGCAATCCAATACACTGACGGCGAGCCGGTTGAACGAGTTGTTGTGTGTTATTGCCGAGCAGAATGGCAAATCGGGCGGCCACACCAGTTTCATCGTGGCGGCCCATTCCATGGGTGGCCTGGTGCTCAAATACTGGCTGGGCAATTATTGGGACAAGGGCGGAGATTGCCCGGGTTTCAAACTTACGGAAAAAGCCAATGTCGAGCGGCTGTTTTTTCTCGGCACGCCGCACGTCGGCGCCACCAAATTCGTCGAGTCGCTGATTGACGACTATAAGCTTGGCGAAGGCAATGAATGGTTCGGCCGGCTGCTTGCTTCCGGTCTCAACAAGTATGGCGCCTCGTTTGAAAGCGTCTATGAGCTATTGCCGATCTTTCAGTCGGAACGCTGCCGCCTGGCGACGGTGAATGGCGCGAACCTGCCGCAGTATGTGTTCATGAAGGTCGATTCAAAACCTCGCCCCATCGATATTTTCGATCAACGGCGGTGGCGCGATCTCGGCATCCCGAAGCAGCTTCCGCCCCTTCCGGGCGGCGAGAACTATTATGAAACGTTCCTGCCCCGGCAGCTCGGGCGGGCCGAGGAGATGCTGTGCGGCATGATGCAAAACGGCTACGGCCGCGAGGCGGCGAATTCTGTGTTCCTGTATGGCCGGACCGATATGCCGAACACCATTGATGCCATTGTGCTGACACGCTACCGGAATTCCACGGTCTACAGCAAGACGTCCAGTGTCAAGCATGATCCCAACGATGTGGTGATCGAGGAGCGCGCAGTGGGCTATGGCGACGGCACGGTGCTCGAAGACGTGGCGGGGGCGGTGGGCATGGTTGACCCGTTGCAGGCCCATATGAGTACGCTGGTCCATGCGAGCTTGCCCGATGACTCCAGTTTCCGCAAGCAGCTCGACTGGACGATCCAGCGGACCAAGGCGGCCCAGGTTCGGAAAGCCGCGTCCAAGCCCGACGGCGCCAAGCGGGTAATGAACTATTTGGCGCGCAATCGGGTGCGGTTGCCGGACGGCCGCGATGCCGTGTTCGCTGGCAGCGATGCAGTGGCAGACTGGGCCGCGGCGACCAATCTTGAAGCATTTCCAGACACGCAGGCCGTACACGCAGGTCAAGCCTGGGAGGCGAATAACCGGGGCCTCGCATTGATAATGGAGAAGGACTTTACCTCGGCCGAGATTGTCATGCGGGAGGCGGCGAAAAAACTTAGCGCGGATAAGGCCAAGGATCGCGCTCTTGCGGCGAAGCTCTTCAACAACTACGGCTGGGCGCTGCTGCGGCTCGGCCGTTTCGAAGCAGCGGAGACGAGTCTTCGTGCGGCCCGGGCGGCGGGCAACTGGCGGGCACGCCTCGGACTTGCCGAAATCGCTAGGCAGC
>JBOHKD010000375.1:0-2005 GCA_050728895.1 Aestuariivirga sp. | reverse complement strand
TCGACCAGCGCGCCAAGACCATCCTCAAGGTGGCGCGCGAAATCGTGCGCCAGCAGGATGCCTTTCTGGTTCTCGGCATCCAGCATCTGCGGCCGATCAATCTGAAGACCGTGGCGGACGCCATCGCCATGCATGAATCGACGGTCAGCCGGGTCACCTCGAACAAATACATGGCGACGCCGCGCGGCATTTTCGAGTTGAAATATTTTTTCACCACCGCCATTGCCTCCTCGCAGGCCGATGGCGATACCCACTCCGCCGAAGCCGTCCGCCACCGGATCAAGGCCATGATCGAAAGCGAGGGCACGGCCGTCCTTTCGGACGATGCCATCGTCGAGCGCCTGAACCAGGCAGGCATCGAGATCGCCCGGCGGACCGTCGCCAAATACCGGGAATCCTTGCGCATTCCTTCCTCCGTCCGGCGCCGCCGGGAAAATCGGGAAAGCCGGTTGCGTGACCGTTGACTTGGGCCCTCGCGGCGCCTAGCTTCCGCGCCGCTTCGCCACGGCGGGAGGAATTACCGGCCACCCGATGAGCCTTGCAAGTTGACGTTTGTTTACGGATCGCCCATCTCTATGGCGAGGCGCGAAACAGGGATTTTGCCACCGGCAATGCAGATCAAGATCACCGGAAAGAATCTGAATGTCGGTGATGCCCTGCGCGAGCGCGTGGAAGATCGCCTCCATCAGCTTCAGCAGAAATATTTTGAAGGCACGGTTCATGGCCATGTGACGGTCGAGAAGCAGCGCGCCGGATTCAACACCGACTGCACGCTACATCTGGCGACGGGGCTTGTGCTGCAGGCGCGGGGAGCGGCGGCCGAGGCCCATCTCAGTTTCGATGGCGCCGCCCAGCATCTCGAAAAGCAACTGAAACGTTACAAGCAGCGCATCAAGGACCATCACAAGACGAGGCGCGAGCCGGTGCGCCGGGTGGAGGCCCAGAGCTACGTGATCGACGCTTCGGAAAGTGCCGAGGAGCCGGCCGACCTCAACCCGGTGGTGATCGCCGAAACACCGGCCCATGTGCCCGAGCTAACCGTTGGCGAAGCCGTCATGCAGCTCGATATATCGGGCCTGCCGTTCGTGCTGTTCCGTAACAGCAGTCACGGCGTGCTAAATGTCGTCTACCGCCGCCACGATGGCAACATCGGCTGGGTCGACCCGAAACCTTCTTCATGACGGCAACCGGCATCCTCGCGCAAGGACGATTTCATGTATCTTGAAAACATCATCGACGCGCAATCGATTCTCGCCAATATCAAGGCCCAGGGCAAGAAGCAGCTTCTGCAGGAGCTTTCACAGGCGCTCGCCAAGCGCGTGAGCGCCGATCATCGCGTTATTTTCGAAACACTGCTGCGGCGCGAGAAGCTTGGCTCCACCGGCATTGGCCAGGGCATCGCCATTCCCCATGGCAAGATCGCCACGCTGGCGCGGGTCCATGGTCTTTTCGCGAGACTTGCCGTACCCATCGATTTCGGATCGGTCGATGGCCAGCCCGTCGATCTCGTCTTTGTGCTGCTTGCCCCCGATCATGCCGGAGCCGATCATCTGAAGGCGCTGGCCCGCATTTCGCGCTTGCTGCGCGACAGCGCCATCGTCGCCAAGCTGCGCGGCACCGATACGCCGGAAGGCCTTTATGCCATCCTTACCGAGCCGCGAGCTTCTACCGACGCCAGTGCCGCGTGATCAAGGGTCAGTGAACGCTCATCGGCATCAGTTCGTGTTCGAAGGCGCTGCCGATCGCGGCCTCGCGGGTTTCCGAAATGGAAACCGGCATGCCGTTGGCATGGTAGAGGCAGAATAATTTGGAATTTTGCGGGATCGCCGTCTCATGGCCGAGGAGCCGTGTGGCTTCCTTTCCCTGGATCTCGCGGATATAGGCCAGCGCTCCGCCGCCAAGCCGGGCAAAATCTTGTTCGGAAAAGGTCATGGTCTTTTTCACATTTTCCGCGTTCATGATCTTATCCTCTAATCTCTATACGGCGGACGAGCCGTTTTGGTTC
>JBOHKD010000374.1:0-2007 GCA_050728895.1 Aestuariivirga sp. | reverse complement strand
GCATGAGGACTTACTTCAGAACGTCTCCCGCCGTGCCGCCCGCCAGAGACGCCACTGGCGGCGAAGTTGCGAAACTTCGACGAACTTCGCGGCGCGATTAAGATAAAGTTCCGTGAGGCTTACCGGCAGAAAGGCGGGGAATGATTCCGGCGTAATTGTGTGATGGAGTGCCCGTGCTTCGGCGAGGCGCGCCCTAGCATGGGCAATTGCATCCAATCCTTGTGGCATGAATTTCCGCTCATACAACAACCGCGAGATTCCATAGGCCACGCCCGCAAGTCCGGCCGCATTGGCGCTGGCGCGGGCTTCCGCACCCGCCAACACCAGGCTCGCCATTTGGACCAACGCCGAAGATGTTTCGCCGAGATAGCCTTCAAGCGCGCTCACGTCCGGCATAGGGTCGTCGTAGAGGTCGAATTCTCGCGCGGCAATGAGATTGAGAAAGGGCTCCTTGGACAGATGCCCCGTCTCGATGGCGCGCGCCAATTCCTGCACCACGGGATGGGCTTGCGTCACGCCCTCATAAATTCCTGCAATCGCGTCGCGCCACCATTGATAGCGGATTTCGCCGATTGCGGGCTCGCTCACCTGCCCCCGTACCCGGGCGATTTCGATGTTGAAGGCATAGAGCGCCATGAGTGCCGGCCGCCTGGCGTCCGGGGCGAAAAGGCTCGCGAGATAGCGGTCCTTGTCGGCCCGGCGCACCAGCTCGAGGCAACGATCGGCGGATGCGCTCACGCCGCCGCCGTCACGGCCTGGCTGCCACCGCGGCCCTGGCCTCGGCCTTAACGTTTTCGCGCTCGGTGCCGAGCAGGATCAGCACCGGGGAGGCGATGAAGATCGAGGAATAGGTGCCGACGACCACGCCCCAGATCATGGCGAAGGTAAAGCCGCGGATCACTTCGCCGCCAAAAACGTAAAGGGAAATCAGCGCGATCATTGTCGATACCGAGGTCAGCATGGTGCGCGGCAGCACTGAGTTGATCGAGAAGTCGATGAGGTCGGCGAGCGCCATCGACTTGTATTTGCGCAGGAACTCGCGGATGCGGTCGAACACGACGACGGTATCGTTCAGCGAATAACCGATGATCGTCAGGATCGCGGCAATGATGTTGAGATTGAATTCGAGACCGATGATGCAAAACAGGCCGATCGACAGGAGAACGTCGTGCAGCAGCGAGATCACGCCGCCCACCGCGAATTGCCATTCGAAGCGGAACCACAGGTAGATCAGAACGGCGCCAATGGACAAGACCACGGCGAGGATGGCTTCCTGTGTCAATTCCTCCGATACTTTCGGCCCAACCACTTCCACGCTGCGGTATTCGACGCCGGTTCCGAGCGCTGCCTTGACCTTTGCCACGGCGGCCTGTTCGGCCTCCTCGCCGCCATCTTGCGCTTCCAGCCGGATCAGCACATCGCGGGGGCCGCCGAACTCCTGCAACTCAATGTCGCCCAGGCCCAGATCGCCGAGCGTGGGACGCAACCGGTCGAGGTTTGCCGGGCCTTCGGTGCGGATGGTGATGACCGTGCCGCCCTTGAAATCGACGCCATAGTTCAATCCCATAAACGCAAACAGAAGGATCGAGGCGGCGCACAGAATGCCCGATACAAAGAACCCGAACCGGCTGACCCGCATGAATGCGATTTTGGTTCCGTCGGGGATGAAGCGGATGGGTTTCCAGAACCTCACAGCGGAATCTCCTTGGGCTTGGTCCGCAGAATCCACGCGGCCACAATGAGCCGTGTCAGCGTGAAGGCGGTGAACATGGTCGTGAAGATGCCGATGGCAAGGGTGACGGCGAAACCGCGCACCGGGCCGGACCCGATCCCGAAGAGCACGGAAGCCGCGATCAGCGTCGTGATATTGGCGTCCAGAACGGTGGCGAGCGCCTCCTTGAAGCCGGTTTCCGCCGCATTGAAGGACGTGCGCCCATTTCGCCACTCTTCGCGTACGCGCTCAAAAACCAGAACGTTCGAGTCGATCGCCATGCCGAGCGTCAGCAC
>JBOHKD010000373.1:0-2009 GCA_050728895.1 Aestuariivirga sp. | reverse complement strand
GGAGAAGTTCGCCACCGAGCATGGCATGAAGAGTTGACCGGGCAACACCGGCCAAATTGCGAGGGCGGTCTTCGGACCGCCCTTTTTATTTTTGCTTGAGTCAGATGATGTGGACGACGAGCGGCGCGAAGCCGTTGAAGGCGACCGCCGAATAGGTCGACGTATAGGCACCCGTCGACTCGATCAGCACCTCATCGCCCACCGTCAAGGTGAGAGGAAGGTTGTAGGGCGTCTTCTCGTAGAGCACGTCGGCGGAATCGCACGTTGGCCCGGCAATAATGCAGGGGCCTTTCGCATCGCTATCCTTCGCCGTGACGATCGGATAGCGGATCGCCTCTTCCATGGTTTCGGCCAAGCCTCCGAACTTGCCGATATCGAGATAGACCCAGCGATGGTTGTCGTTGCTGTGCTTTTTCGAAACCAGCACGACTTCCGCCTTGATCGCTCCGGCATTGCCGACAAGCCCGCGGCCGGGCTCGATGATGGTCTCGGGGATGGCATTGCCGAAATGCCGGACGAGGGACGCATGGATGGAACTGGCATAGGCGTTCGTACCCGGTACCGGCTTGAGGTACCTGGCCGGGAAGCCGCCGCCGAGATTGACCATGGAGAGTGTTACGCCATGGGCCTGCAGGGCATCGAAGATGGCTTTCGATTGCGCGAGCGCCGTGTCCCAAGCCTCGAGATGGGTCTGCTGGGAGCCCACATGGAAGGAAATGCCATAGGCCTTGAGGCCCAGCCGATGGGCGCACAGCAGCACCTCTTGCGCCATCGAGGGATCGCAGCCGAACTTGCGCGACAGCGGCCATTCGGCGCCTACGCCATTGGCGAGGATGCGGCAGAAGACGCTAGCGCCCGGTGCGGCACGGGCGACCTTCTCCACCTCTTCCAGAGCATCGGCGGCGTAGAGGCTGACGCCAAGCGCATGGGCGCGCGCGATGTCGCGTTCCTTCTTGATGGTGTTGCCATAGGAAATGCGATCGGGTGTCGCTCCCGCGGCGAGCGCCATTTCGATCTCGGGCACCGATGCCGCATCGAAGCATGACCCCATGCGGGCCAGCAGCGCCAGGACTTCCGGCGCCGGATTGGCCTTCACCGCATAAAAGATGCGGGTGCCGGGCATGGCGCGCGCGAAGGCACGGTAGTTTTTGGCGATGACATCGAGATCGACAACGAGGCAGGGTCCGTCGGGCCGGCGGTCGCGGAGGAAGTCGATGATGCGGGCGGTAGCAGCCATTGGGTTTACTCCCAAAAAAGATGATGCCGGCCAGTACGACCCACGCGATGGAGACGTGGGGAACGCAGGTTCTGCGCGTACTGACGTTTCGCCTTGGTTTGACCGGGAGAACCCGGTCGCACTGCGGGCAATGAAAGTGGTGCCTCTCAGTAACCCCGGCCTTTGGAGGAGCCGGTAGAGACTAAAAAGCCCGCACCGTCGTTGCTTTGGGGATCACCTTGCGGCACGTGCGACTTTGGGCGCCACCGATATGATGGATTCGCAGCCCGCAATCAAGATGAAATCGACGTTCGGTCAAAAGTTTTTTGTTAACGCGCGTTAATCTTCCGCGAAGCTCCGCCAGCCGGCGAAAATCCGCATCAGCGTGGTGAGCGCGCACAGGCCCGCATAGACATAGGCGATGATGGCGAAATGCTGGGGCCAGCAGCACATGGCGAGAAAGCAGGCGATGGTTTCCGTGCCCTCGGTGAGCCCGCCCAGATAATAAATCGACTTCGAAGGATAGGCGGTGCTCTTGAGGCCGCGCTTTTCCGCGATCGCCGCATAGGCGAGAAAGCTTGTGCCGGTGCCGAGGAAGGCCGCGAGCAACACCGCGGCGGCAAGTCCATTGGCCTCCGGCTCCGCCAAGGCGAAGGCGAGCGGGATCGCGGCGTAGAAGCAAAAATCGAGATTGATGTCGAGAAAGGCACCCCGGTCTGTCGTTCCCTGAAGCCTGGCAAGCGCGCCGTCGAGACCGTCGAGAGTGCGGCTGAAAAGCATGGGGATGATCGCG
>JBOHKD010000372.1:0-2011 GCA_050728895.1 Aestuariivirga sp. | reverse complement strand
CATGTTACCGGATTTGACGATCCGCGCGCGTGTCCCGGCCCTTTCGATTAAGGCATGGCCCGCCTCGTCGATTCCGGTGGTGCCAATCACATGCACGATGCCGGCTTTGGCCGAAAGCTCGGCCAGCGCCAGCGTGGCTTTGGGGATGGTGAAATCGAGAATGCCGTCAACTTTGGCGAGCAATGCGGCGGCGTCGCCGGTAATCGAAACACCCAGCGCGCCGATGCCGGCAAGCATTCCCATGTCGGCGCCCACATGCGGCGAACCTTGAGGCTCGAGCCCGCCGGCCACTTCCACTCCCTCCGTTTCCCGCACGATCCGGGTCAATACCCGGCCCATGCGGCCTCCGGCTCCGGCTATGGCGAGTTTCATGGGCGGCATCCTTTCAAGGCTTCTTGGAGCATGTTCCGGGCGATCCAATATCCTTTGGGCATTGTGAAACTCTCGTTATGCCTGGCAGGTGCTGCAATAGAAGGTCGAGCGGCCCGATTGCAATGTCCTTTTAATCGGGCGTCCGCAGGTGCCGCAAGGCTCGCCCTCGCGGTTATAAACCGCAAAGCGCTTCTGATAGGCGCCGCTGGCTCCGTTGGTGTGGGCAAAATCCCGGAGCGTCGAGCCGCCGGCTGCAATGGCGGCGTTCAGCACATCGCGGATATGGCGCACCAGCGTATCGAGGCGTGGATCGATCGCCCGGCCGCGCGCCAGGGTTCCGGCCTTGCGCCGGGGCGACAGCCTGGCCCGGTGCAGGGCCTCGCAAACATAGATATTGCCGAGACCGGCGATTATGCCCTGGTCGAGGAGTGCCGTCTTCAAGGGCGCCTGCCTGGCCCGGAAGCTTTCCGTCAGATACGCGGCGCTGAGTTCATTGCCGAGCGGTTCCACGCCGATGCCCTTCAGCAGCTTGTGTTGAAACGCGGTATTTTCAGCGAAGAGGTCCATGAGGCCAAAACGGCGCGGGTCGGTGTAGATGATGCGGGCGCCATCATCGAGGCTGAAGACCACATGATCGTGGGCGCCGTTGCCGCCCTCTCCCGCCGTCTCCCCTGAATAGTAGCGATCGAGGCTCAGCACAGCCCCCGAAGGCGCCACAACCGTAAAACGTCCGGTCATGCCGAGATGCATGAGCAGGCAGTCGCCGCCTTCGATCGACCCCAGAATATATTTGGCCCGCCGCGTTAATCCGGTAACGCGCTTGCCGGTGAGCCGCGCGGCAAAATTGGGGGGGAACGGAAACCGCAAGTCTTTGCGCCGCAGCGCCACGGCGCTGATGCGGCGGCCCTCCAGTACCGGCTTCAAGCCCCGCATGACGATTTCGACTTCAGGCAATTCCGGCATGAGAATGGGTTAACCCCGCCGCTTCACGGGAGCAAGACCGGCTCTTTCCAGCAGAATGTTTTGCGGGCATAAGCGACGGGTTTCCCAAGGAGCCTCATGTCAGCCTTCGCCCCCCGCGTCTTTTCCGGCATGCAGCCCACCGGCAATCTGCATCTCGGCAATTATCTCGGCGCCATGCTGAACTGGATCGCCATGCAGGATACCCACGAATGCATTTATTGCGTGGTTGACCTGCATGCGGTCACCGTGTGGCAGGAGCCGAAGGAACTGCGCAAGGCTATTCTCGGTGTGACGGCCGCCTATCTCGCCTGCGGGCTCGACCCCAAGAAAAGCATCATCTTCAATCAGAGCCAAGTGGCCGCGCATACCGAACTCGGCTGGATTCTCGCTTGCGTTGCCCGCATGGGCTGGCTCAACCGCATGACGCAATTCAAGGAGAAGGCGGGTAGGGACAAGGAAGCGGCATCCATCGGCCTCTTCGTTTATCCGATCCTGATGGCCGCCGACATTCTCGCCTACAAGGGAACCCATGTGCCGGTGGGCGACGACCAGAAGCAGCATCTGGAGCTCGCCCGTGACATCGCCAACAAATTCAACATCGATTTTGGCGATCAAATCCGCGAGGCGGGTTATTCGGATGGCTTCTTCCCAGCGCCCGAACCATTCATCACCGGGG
>JBOHKD010000371.1:0-2022 GCA_050728895.1 Aestuariivirga sp. | reverse complement strand
GGTGGATATAAAGATCGAAGTCCCAGCCATGGATGTTGTTCTTGCCAATGAGGCGGGCTTCATAGGCTTGGTTGATCGCCGCCTGCAGGCGTTCGCGCTCGCGGATGAATTCGCCGCGCACATAGATATAGCCGGCGTTTGCCGCCATCGCGGCCCCCGCGAGCAGGCATCCCTCGACGAGAAGATGCGGATCGTGCCGCATGATCTCGCGGTCCTTGCAGGTGCCGGGCTCGGACTCATCGGCGTTGACCACGAGATAGTGCGGGCGCTCGCCTACAGTCTTCGGCATGAACGACCATTTGAGGCCGGTGGGGAAGCCCGCACCGCCACGGCCGCGAAGCCCGCTCGCCTTGATCTCGTTCACCATCCAGTCGCGGCCTTTGCCGATAAAGGATTTTACGTCCACCCAGCAGCCGCGTTTCCGCGCGCCATCGAGGCCCCAGTCATGGAGACCATAGAGGTTGGTGAAGATGCGATCCTTGTCAGCGAGCATGGTTCACTTCTTCTTCGGCTTCTTGACAGGCGGCTTTGGCTTGCGTGCGGGCTGTATCTTCTGTTCCGAGAGCTTGATCGGTTTCGGCGCTTGCGGATTGGTGATCGGGACGGTCTTCACTTCGCTGGCAGGCCGCGGCACCTCGATGGGCGGCGGAAGCGGCTCCTGGCGGGTGAACTTGCGGTCGCCCGAATAGAGAGACTTCTCGGTGAGCGAGGTCGGCCCGCCTTCGGGCGCGGAAAGCTGGCGCTTGATCTGCGGGCCAGGCTTCACGGGCTTCCCCGCCGCGATATCGTCGATCAGCTTTTCGAAACTTGCTGGCGTCAGGTCTTCGTAGGTGTCTTTGCCAATCTGCACCATGGGAGCGTTGACGCAGGCGCCGAGGCACTCGGCCTCTTCCCACGAGAAGTCGCCGTCGGCCGAAAGGTGGTGCGGATCGTGATGGATCTCGCGCTGGCAGACTTTTTTCAGATCCTCGGCGCCGCGCAACATGCAGGGCGTGGTGCCGCACACCTGGATATGCGCCTTCTTCCCCACCGGCGAGAGCTGGAACATGGTGTAGAAGGTCGCCACTTCCAGCACGCGGATGTAAGACATCTCCAGCAGGTTCGCTACGGCTTCGATGGCGGGCCTCGTCACCCAGCCTTGATTTTGCTCCTGGGCACGCCAGAGCAGCGGAATGACGGCGGAGGCCTGTTTGCCGGCCGGATAATTGCCGATGGCTTTCCTGGCCCACGCCAGATTGTCGGCGCTGAACGCGAAGCTTGCGGGTTGAACAGGATCGAGACGGCGAATGCTCACCGGTCCACCTCGCCGAACACGATATCGAGGGAGCCCAGGACAGCCGACACATCGGCCAGCATATGGCCGCGGCACATGAAATCCATGGCCTGCAAATGCGCGAAGCCCGGCGCCCTGATCTTGCAGCGATAGGGTTTGTTGGTGCCGTCGCTCACCAGATAGACGCCGAACTCGCCCTTGGGCGCTTCGACGGCGGCGTAAACCTCGCCAGCAGGTACTTTGTAGCCTTCGGTGTAGAGCTTGAAGTGATGGATCAGCGCCTCCATGGAGCGTTTCATCTCGGGACGGCTGGGCGGCACTACCTTGCCATCCTTCGATGATATCGGGCCCTCGCCCTCGGCGCCCGAAAGCCTCTCGACACATTGCTTCATGATCTTCACCGACTCGCGCATTTCCTGAACGCGGATGAGGTAGCGATCATAATTGTCGCCATTCTTTCCGATGGGAATATCGAAGTCGAGTTCGGAATAACATTCATAGGGCTGGGCCTTGCGTAAATCCCAGGCGGCGCCGGAGCCGCGCACCATGACACCCGAGAAGCCCCATTCAAAACACTGCTTGAGAGAAACCACGCCAATATTGACATTGCGTTGCTTGAAGATACGGTTTTCGGTGAGCAGGCCCTCGATGTCATCCAGCACTTTGGGGTGCGTCTCGCAGAAATGACCGATATCGTCGATGAGCTTTGGCGGCAGGTTGTTATTAAATTATCCGTGGCGGATATATGG
>JBOHKD010000370.1:0-2043 GCA_050728895.1 Aestuariivirga sp. | reverse complement strand
CCGGAGCAGTATCGCCGAGGGGGCCATCGCCGCCGTGATGCACATCGAAGGCGCCGAGTGCATCGATACAAAGTTCAAATCCCTCGATGTTCTCCATGCCAGCGGTTTGCGTTCGCTTGGCCCCGTGTGGAGCAGGTCCAATCAATTCGGCCACGGGGTTCCGTTCCGCTTTCCCTCCTCCCCCGATACCGGCCCCGGTTTGACGGACGCCGGTAAGGACTTGATCCGCATCTGCAATGAATTGCGTATCCTGATCGACTTGTCGCATCTCAACGAGAAGGGCTTTTGGGATGTGGCGAAGCTGAGCCAAGCGCCGCTCGTTGCCACCCACTCGAATGCTCACGCCATCTGCGCCTCGTCGCGAAATCTCAACGACAACCAGATCAGGGCTATCGGACAATCGGGCGGCATGATCGGGCTCAATTTCGCCAACGGCTTCCTGCGGCCCGACGGCTCATGGCGGAACGACACGGGTCTCGATGTGATGTTGCGGCATCTCGACCATCTTATCGCGCTGGCCGGCGTCGATCATGTGGGTCTCGGCTCCGACTTCGAAGGTGCTCGTATCCCCGCGATAATCGGGAATGTGGCGGGGCTGCCGGTATTGACGGGCGCCATGGCCGCCCATGGCTATGATGCGGCGACCATCGCCAAGCTGTGCTGTGACAACTGGATTCAGCTGCTGGAGCGCACTTGGGGCAATTGATGCCGTTAAGCAGATCGTTGCATTGAACCAGTATATGTCCCATATGGATGGCGATGAGGACACATCAGGAGCAAAGCCCATGAAACGCACATATTTCGTGCGCGCGCTCTGGGATAGTGAAGCCAAGGTCTTTTACTCGGAAAGCGACATCTTCGGATTGCATATCGAAGCTGCCACGATCGAGGAGTTTGAATCCGTGATGAATGACGTGGCTGCCGATCTCATCATAGCTAACCATTATTCAGCACAGGATATTGCCACTATCCCGATGCGGGAACTTGTTCCAGCCATATTGTGGCAACGGCCCGAAAAAATTCCAGCCGTAATTTGAGTTGTGGTTGACGGATATTACAAAGCCGTTTGCGCAGAACTCAAAAAGCTTGGATTTATTTATGAAAGAAACGCCAAAGGGTCGCACGAAAAATGGCTCAATCGGGACAGCGGCCAGACCCTTGTAGTCCCCCGAAATCTATTTAGCCGCTATACCGCTAACAACATCCTTAAGGATGCCGGCAGCACTCGCAGGTTTTAGATCAGGGGTGGTTCTGGAAATTTCGTTGAAATCTGTTTATTAGCAGTGCTAATAATCTTCCATGAAACTGTCGGAATGGCTCGCTAATAGCCAGACATCACAATCGGAACTGGCGCGAAGCCTTGGCATCACCCAGGGGCGGATTTCACAGCTCGTGGCAGGTGGCCAGCCGTCGCTGGAGCTTGCCATGCGGATTGCACTGGCCACGGGGCAAAAGGTTCAACCCAAGGATTTCAAGGATATCGACATGACGGAAACATCGACGCTGGACCCGGTCGAGGACGCCATCAAGGCCATTGCCAATGGAGAACTGGTGGTGGTGGTCGATGACGACGACAGGGAAAACGAGGGCGACCTGATTGGCGCCGCGGCCAAGATCACGCCTGAGCAGATGGCCTTCATGGTGCGGCATACTTCGGGGATCGTGTGCACGCCGATTACGGTGGAGGATGCACGGCGGCTCAAGCTCGATCCCATGGTGGCACAGAACGATGCGCCGATGGGAACCGCCTTCACCGTGTCAATCGACTACAAGGAGGGTCTTACCACCGGGATTTCGGCGAAAGAGCGCTGCGCCACGGCGCATGCGCTGGCCAATCAAAATGTGCAGGCCGGCGATTTCGTGCGACCCGGACATATCTTTCCGCTGGTGGCCAAATCGGGCGGGGTGTTGATGCGATCCGGCCATACCGAGGCCGCCGTCGATCTGGTGAGACTCGCGGGCCTCCATCCGGCGGGCGTCATCTCCGAATTGGTGAACGACGATGGTTCGGTGAGGCGTGGCCCTCGAGCCCGGAGAACATGT
>JBOHKD010000369.1:0-2048 GCA_050728895.1 Aestuariivirga sp. | reverse complement strand
GTTGCATGTCTTTCAGAAGAAATCGAAGCGCGGCATCGCCACGCCGGATCACGAAATCGAATTGATAAGGGAACGGCTGAAGCGCGCCCAGGAAGACAGCGCCGTACACGGAAAGGAACCGTAAGCATGAAAAAAATGAAAGTTCGGAAAAGCGGTGGAAATGTTTTTGCCGATCTTGGCCTTCCGGAATCCGATCGGGAACTTCTGAAAGCCAAGCTTGCGCTGCAAATCTATCGCTTGATCAGGTCGCGCGGCATGACCCAAGGTGAGACGGCAAAACTCCTCGGCACCACGCAGCCGCAAATCTCCGCCCTGATGCGCCTGCGCCCGGCCTCGGTATCGGTTGGCAGAATGATGGAATTTCTCACCATCCTCGGGCAGGACATCGAAGTAACCGTCAAACCTGCCCGCCGTAGGGCGCAGGGTCTGATGACGGTGCATGTCGGCTCGTGAAGTGAAGCAAAGACTTGATTGTACCCGCTGGCACCGTGGGTCGCCGGAATGAATGTGGAGATGACGGTGTGAGGATCACGCCGCCCTCGGCCTGATCGCATCGAGCTTCTTGCCCAGTGCGCGGCGCTGCATGCGGAGGTCGTAATCCATTTGCAGGCCTAGGAAGAAGCCTTCCGGCATTCCATAGTAACCCACAAGGCGCCATCATCCTCCCGTCCCTCTTCCGCCGCCTTCGCATGCCAGTTGATCCATGGGTCGCCTGTGTTAGACTGCGCCAGTTTCGTTTCAGGAGAAGACTGTCCATGCCGCATTGCATCCGTCGATTTCGCCGCAGTATCGTCACTGCATTCGTGGCGCTGGCATTGTCGGCCTGCTCGTGGGGTGGCGGCTCGGATGTGGATATTTCGACCACCGGCCCCAAACCGCTTGCCGCCGCCGAAATCCGCACCATTCTGTCGGGCAAAAGCTGGCGCTTCGCCGGGCCCAACAACACCGGCACGACGCTCTACGCCGCCGACGGCACCTCGCTGGTGGAGGTCGATGGCAAGGGCAAGACCACCGGACGCTGGCAGACCCAGGACGGCCAGCTTTGTGAAAGTTTCGATGCAGCACCCTTCCTGCCCGGCGGGGTTCCCATGAGCTGCTATGCCTTCTCGGGATCGGGCGGCACCTATCAGGTCGGCAAGGCCACCTTTACGCTGGCCGGATAGGGCCCAAACTGCGGCTTTTCGGCAACAGTTGACGCGAATGTGACGCCTCACCACATTCCCGCCACAGGCTTTTCCCATTCCCGCCCCGGCCCCGCGGCATGCAACATGCAACCTAAATGGCGCCAAGCCGTTTAGCTGGGCGGGTATAGCCATTAATAGAGGGAGCCAGATGATTCCGATTCTGTCGCGTCGCCATTTCATTGTGGGCGGAGCCACGTTCGCGGCCTTGGGTGGAACCGCCTGGGCCCAGGATGGGGGACTTTACGATGAGGCGACCTCCGGCGACGATTTCGGCTACTCCGACAGCGACGATTTCGGCTATGGCGATGAATCCGGTTATGATCCGGCCCTGTTGCCGCCGGCGGAATCGGAGACGGATTTCCCCATTAAACCGGTCAGTCTGAAAAAAATTCCCCCGGAATTTCACCGCCAACTGGTGCCCTATGACGGCCCGGAAAATCCCGGCACGGTCGTCGTCGATCCCGCCGCGCGCCATCTTTATCACGTGCAGGAGGGCGGCGAAGCCATACGCTATGGCGTGGGCGTGGGCCGCGCCGGTTTTGCCTGGTCGGGCGTTGCCGAAATCACCCTGAAACGGCGCTGGCCGCGCTGGGTGCCGCCCAAGGAAATGGTGGCCCGCGACGAGAACGCCGCGAAATGGGCCAACGGCCAGCCCGGCGGACCGGATAATCCGCTGGGAGCCCGCGCCCTTTATCTTTATGCCAATGGCGTCGATACGCTTTATCGCATTCACGGCACCAACGATCCCTCTTCCATTGGCAAGGCCAAGTCGTCGGGCTGCGTCCGCATGCTCAATCAGGACATAGCGGAACTTTTCCTGAAGGTGCCGCTGCATACCCAGGTCGTGGTGCGGGCGGCGAATGG
>JBOHKD010000368.1:0-2056 GCA_050728895.1 Aestuariivirga sp. | reverse complement strand
TCTCAGGAGCCCACACGCAGATCGCCTATGCCTATTCGTTTTTCGGAAGCTGTAGTGCCATCGGCCTGGCGAATGTCACCAATGTTCCCTTCACCGCCCAGGCAAATTATCCCGCCACCTGCACCGTCAGCGCCACCAATTTGGATTTCGGCTCGCACGGCATTCTCGACACGGCCGTCGATGCGACGAATACGGTGAGCGTAACCTGTTCAAACACGACCCCCTATACGGTGTCCATGAATGGTGGCAATGCCGGAGCCACGGATCCCACCCAACGCAAAATGGCCAATGGCGCCGCCACCGTCACCTACGGCATCTACCGCGACGCCGCGCGCGCGCTGCCTTGGGGCTCGACCATCGGAACCGACACGGTCGCGGGAACCGGCACCGGTGCCGTGCAAACCTACACGGGCTATGGCCGGGTGCCCGCCCAGACCACGCCAAGCGCCCAGACCTATACCGACACGATTGTGGTTACTGTGACGTATTAGAGCAGTTTGGTTTTTCATTGAAGCGTCCGCCCACCCCATAATTGTCATCGCCGGATTTATTCCGGCGACCCATGGAGTGGCCGGGTTCCGTGCCTGAGTTCGCGATGGGTTGCCGGGACAAGCCCGGCAATGACAGATTGGGGGAGTGGAACAGTGTGATTCAAACAAGACCAACAATGCTCTAGCTGCGCGGGGATGTAACTCCTCATGCTGAGGTGCTTTGCCGGAGGCAAAGCCTCGAAGCATTCGCGTGGCAATATAAGACCCTTCGAGGCTCGCTCCGCTCGCACCTCAGGGTGAGGAATTTCCGTTTAACTCACGCTGTCGGGCAGCGTTTCCTTCCGCTTGGCCATATAGGTCAGAAGCTGCTCGTCGAGGCCGGGATCAAGGGCTGGCGCCTGATAATCGCCCAGCATTTTTTTCCACAAGGCGTTGGCCCGCTGGCTTGCGTCCTTGCCGCCATCGTCGCGCCATTGCTCAAAGGAATTGTTGTCGGTGATGGCTGAGCGCCAGAAGGCGTTTTCGAAATTGGCCTGGGTGTGACTGCAACCGAGGAAATGCGAACCCGGCCCCACTTCGCGGATGGCATCGAGCGCCTGGCCGTTTTCGGAGAAATCGACGCCCTCGGCGAAACGCTGGAACATGGTGAGCTGGTCGGCGTCGATAATCAGCTTCTCGTAGGATGATACGAGGCCGCCTTCGAGCCAGCCCGCCGCGTGCAGGCAGAAGTTTACCCCACCCAGCAGCGTGGGCCACAGCGTGCTGGTACTTTCGTGCGCGGCCTGCGCGTCGGGAAGTTTCGAGCCGCAGAGGCTGCCGCCCGAGCGAAAGGGAACGCCAAGACGCCGCGCCAGTTGCGCCGCGCCGAACAGCACATGGGCGGGCTCGGGTGTTCCGAAGGTGGGTGCTCCCGACTGCATGGAAATGGACGAGGCGAAGGTTCCAAACACCACCGGCGCACCCGGGCGGCAGAGTTGCGCGAAGGCCATGCCGACGGAAGCTTCCGCCAGTATCTGCGTCAGCGTGCCGACTGCGGTAACCGCCGACATGGCGCCCGACAGGATGAAAGGCGAAATCACAGTGGCCTGATTGGCGCGGGCATAGACCTTGAGCGCCCCCACCATGGTGCCGTCGAACACCAACGGCGAATTGGCGTTGATCAGATTGATCAGCACACAATTATTGTCAACGAAATCGGCGCCGAACACCATCTTCGCCATATTGACCGAGTCGACGGCGCGTTCGGGTGCCGTGACCGAGCCCATGAACGGTTTGTCGGAATATTTGACGTGGCTGTAGACCATATCGAGATGGCGCTTGGCCACCGGGATATCGACGGGCTCGCACACCGTGCCGCCGGAATGGTGCAACGACGGCGACATATAGGCGAGCTTCACAAAATTGCGGAAGTCCTCGATCGTGGCGTAGCGGCGGCCTTGATCGAGATCGCGCACAAAGGGCGGGCCGTAAACCGGCGCGAAGACCGTGTTCATGCCGCCGATGGTGACATGGTTGGCGGGATTGCGGGCGTGCTGGGTGAATTCCCGTGGCGCCGTCTTGATCAG
>JBOHKD010000367.1:0-2056 GCA_050728895.1 Aestuariivirga sp. | reverse complement strand
GCCAAAGTGTGTACACTTTGGCGGAACATGCTCTAGCGCACTTGCTCTTTGAGCTGGGTGCCATCGAGCGGCTTGATAAACTCGATGCCGATGCCGGTTTCGAGGTAGCGCACCACCCGTCCACGCATTTTCCCCAAGAGAACGTGGGTGCCCAGGCTTGGCATCACATCGACCTTCACGGCCGCACCCGACAGGGAAATATCCATCACTTCACAGGGGTATTCGCGGCCGTCGGGCAGGGTGATCTGCGAGCGCGCCTCACGGGGCTCATAACGGGCATGGCGGCGGTTGGCGGCATTACCGTCGTGTTGCTTTTCGGCGAGCCAGCGCAGGCGGGTTCCGAAGCGTTCGCGCCGCGCGCCGGTCAGGGAGAATGTCACCCGGAAGCCACCCTTCACGGGTTCGGCCGAGGTGGCTTCGATCCGCCCCAGTTCCTCGAGATAGGCCACGATAGTCTGGCCGGTGGGGGGGATTCGCGCAGTAATGAAGATGGCGCCGTCAATGGAAATGCCGTGCACCTGGCAGGGGTGTTCGCTCGTGTCGGGCAGCATGAAACGGCCGAACAATGTTTGGCCGGCCGGTCCAGGCGGCGTCTGGCCCACCGGCGCCTGAACATTGGCAATTGCGGTCACGGCTTTGCGAATCCCTTAGACTTGCGATGTGCCCAAGATTAACGGCAGGAGCGTAAAGGAGGGGTTAAACGATCACAACTTGAGGTTTAAGGACTGCGGCCGCCCTTTATAAGCTGGAAAAGTGGAACCGGATGCCGTTTTTCTTGACTAAGAGGGTCGCCGGGAAGCTGTTCGGTCCAGATGCTCCTTGCCCCCGACAGTTCGATTGCGGTGATAGCGCGATAGCCCAGGGATTGGATGTCACGAAACGCAAACACGCCGCCGAACACCTGGATGCCGCTGCCGTTTCCGGCCTGGAGCGGCATGCCGACGAGTTCGGCGCCTACCATTTGGTGGAGATCGGTGTGCAGCCGGAAACGCAAGAGACAGGGCTGGAGGCCCTTTACCACGCCGGTCAAGAAACGGCCGACGACGTGGGCTTCGAAATTGTCCCAACCGAGAAGCGCGTTGGTGCCGGTCAATTCCCGTTGGTAAAGGCCGCAGACGGCGGTTCCCGCCAGGCGCCAGCGAAAGCCTCCCGGCCGCGGCCCGGGTTCAATGATCATCAGATTGGGCACCAGGTCGCCAATCCGTTTCAGATCGAGCGCGCCGCGCAGGGGGGCTGCGTTCTCCGCCCGCATGGTTTCCCAAAAGCTGAACAGGGCACGGCTGCCCGGATGCAGGATTTGCGATTCGGCTTGGTTTGTTTCGTACGGTTGGTTAACCACCATCTCGGCATCCTTGAGGCGCGTCCCATTCATGGACATCTGCCTCCGAAGGTGCAGTGGCCGTGCCAGCCGGAGGGAAATCCTTGTTGCAATTTGCCAATGGAACTGGAGGGCCGGAGAGATCGCCGATATTTCAGTCGCCACCCGCCGTTCTGGCGCTAATCGCCGGTCTGGCGCTCATTCATGGCGTTTTGCAATATGCGGGCGAGGACTGGCAGGTGTGGAGCCTGTATGCGCTCGCCTTCATTCCGGCCCGGTTTGGCAGCGAGCCCTTTCCGATGATCGCCGGTTCGCAGGTTTGGACTTTCCTCACCTATGCGCTCCTCCACGGCGGTTGGACCCATCTTCTCTTCAATTCACTTTGGCTGCTGATTTTCGGCACCGTGGTGGCGCGCTATCTTGGGCCCGCGCGCTTTCTGCTCTTGTCGGCCCTCTCGGCAATTGCCGGGGCCTTTGTCACACTGCTTCTGCACTGGGGCCAGGTCTATGTGATGATCGGCGCTTCCGGCGCGGTCTCCGGGCTGATGGCGGCGGCGGTGCCCATCATGTATGGGCGCTCACGCTTGCGGGCAGGCTGGCCGAGCGGCGATTCGCTGACGGGCCAGCCGCTGCGGCTGCCCGAGCTTCTGCGCAACCGCAACGCCCTGATCTTTACCGCCGTATGGCTCGTCATCACGCTGCTGTCGGGCACGACGGACATCGCCGGCAATGCCCTGG
>JBOHKD010000366.1:0-2061 GCA_050728895.1 Aestuariivirga sp. | reverse complement strand
GCTAATCACATTGCCTGCCACGGTCCTTCTGTCGGCTCACAGTTTCGTGATGCACGTTACTCCTTGAGCAGGAAGGTGATTTTGAGATTGACCCGCCATTCGGCGACTTTGCCGTTCTTTACCACGCATTTGATGTCCTGGACCCAGACACCCTCCACCTGATCGAGCGTGGCATCGGCACGGCGTATGCCGTTGGCGACGGCATCCTCGATGCTTTTGGGCGAGGCGGCGATAAGTTCGATGACCTTGGCGACGGCGTTGGACATGGGTTTTCTCCTGTTGAAATGGCCTGCGGAAAACCGGAGCCGGATGGTTTTCTCTAGCCCCATGCTACCATATGATGGCGGATCGTCATCCTGTAACGGAATCATGGCCCTCAATCTCATCAAGCTCTGTGTCGGCGTCAGCGAAATCGAGGAACTGGAAACCTGGGTCCGCGAGGCGAAGGCCGGGCGCGACAGCCTCGATCACACGACCCGCATGTTTCCGCGGCGGCGTGACGAAATTTTGCCGGGCGGCTCGCTCTATTGGGTGATCCGCGGCCTCATCCTGTGCCGCCAGCCCATTGCGGATTTCGTCGCGGTGAAGGGCAGGGACGGCATCCAGCGCTGCCGCATCGACTTCAAGCCAAAGATCATTCCGGTGGTTCCAGCACCCCGCCGGGCCTTTCAGGGCTGGCGTTATCTGGAGGCGGCCGATGCGCCGCGCGACCTGCCGAAAGGGGCCAATGCCAACGGCATTTCCGAAAGGATGCGCCGCCAGCTTTCGGAACTGGGCCTGCTATGATCACACTTCGATATTGTCAATAAGTCTGGTCTTGCCAAGCCAGGCGGCGGCGAGGAGGCGCAAGGGTTCGCTGTTGTCCTTGGGCACCGCCAGCGTTTCGGCATTGCGGGCTGCCACGTAATCGACCTTGAAGCCCTGAGCGGCAAGCGAACGGTGGGCGGAGCGCGTGGCAGTTTGGGGGCCGGTTCCGCCGCGAATTTTCAACGCGGCCTCCGTCAGGGTGCGAAAGATGGCGGCGGCCTGCCGGCGCTCGGACTTCGAAAGATAGGCATTACGCGACGACATGGCGAGGCCGTCGGGCTCGCGCATCGTCGCCACGCCAACGACATCGATTGGAATATCGAGGTCCTTCGCCATGCGGGTGACGGCCTTTAGCTGCTGATAATCCTTCTCGCCGAACATGGCGAAATCCGCGCCCGTCTGGATGAAGAGCTTGGCAACGACGGTGGCCACGCCAACCAGGAACTGGGGACGGAACCTGTCTTCGAGGCCAACCTTGGCTGGCCCGCCAAGCGAAATCGTGGTGGCAAAATTCGCGGGGTAAACTTCTTCCGCCGTAGGAGCGAAAACCAGATGGGTGCCGGCCGATCCCAGCTTCGCAAGGTCACCCGCCTCATCGCGAGGATAACGGCCCAGATCCTCGTGGGCGGCAAATTGTTTGGGGTTGACGAAGATCGTGGTGATGACGCGGTCGGCCCGTTTGCAACCCGCGCGGACGAGCGCCATGTGGCCCTCGTGCAAAGCCCCCATGGTTGGAACGACAGCGTAACGCAGGCCTTCGCCCCGCCACTTGGCGGTCTCACGGCGAAGTGCGGCAATGGTTCGGACGATCTTCGGTTTCACCGGCATCGCCTATAAATATTTCTTGGCCATTAATCGGCATCCGGCATGACTTTGGTTTAGGTAGCAGCATTTCGCGAGTTGTGGCAAACCATCGCCGTTCCAGGGAGAGCCCATGCCGCCGCTGCCCAGCCGCTCCGCAATTGCCGCCAAACTCTTTGCCGATGAAACCACCATTGTTCGCCATCTCGCCGCCGAGGCGGCCCTCGATGCCGACGAGGGGCGCCGCGTCGCCGAACTCGCCCGCCAATTTGTGGCGGCGGTGCGCGCGGGACGCCGCCAGCAGGGTGGTATCGACGCCTTCATGCAGGAATACTCCCTCTCCTCGGAAGAAGGCGTGGTGCTCATGTGTCTTGCCGAAGCGCTGCTCCGCATCCCCGACACCGGCACCGCCGACCGGCTCATCGCCGACAAGATCGGCGGCAAGGATTGGGA
>JBOHKD010000365.1:0-2064 GCA_050728895.1 Aestuariivirga sp. | reverse complement strand
GTCCGAAGGCATGGAACATCGGGAGCGCGTTGAACACGATGTCCTGGGCGGTAAAGGCGATGCGGGCTGCCGCCTGATGGCGGTTGGCATTGAGATTTTTGTGCGAGAGAGCAACACCCTTCGGCACGCCTTCCGAACCGGAAGTGAAGAGAATGACGGCGGATAAATCGGCATCGCGTGAGGCGCCCGCCGAGCGCAGCGCCCACCGGGGGAATGTCTTGGCAAACAGCCCATATAGCTTGTCGAAAAAGCCGAGGTGGGCTCGAATGTCCTCAAGGTAGATAATTTTGCGGGTTTGAGCGAGGAGAGCAAGGTCTTGCTCCATGCCGCCCGCCTCGATGAAGCGGCGCGAGGTGACGATGGTTGAAACCTGTGCCGCCGTGCAAGCCGAGGCCATGTTGGCGGCGCCGGCTGAGAAATTCAGCATGGCGGGAACGCGGGCTCTCGTATGGAGGCCGAAGATCGTGAGAAAGCAGCCGATGGCATTGGGCAGCAACACGCCAACGTTTGTTTCGTCTGGCGTTAATTCGGCGATCCGGCGGCCGAGCACGAAGCTGCCCGCCACCAGGCGGTCATAACTCACTGGTGTCCGCTGGATGTCTTCGAGAATCGGATGCCCGCGGCCGTGGGTGGCGCTCGCGTCGAGCAAGGCTTCAATCAAGGTCTGGCCGATATTGGAGGTGCGGAACACCATGCCGGTCATCACATCGTAGAGCTTGTCGGCCTGATACCGGCGCAGTGCGGCACCCCGCATGCCCAGAGGCTGCTCAAATTTCACCGGAGGCAGAAAGGTTAGCGTGATCTTGGGAAACCAGCGCAGGCGAAGCTTGCCGCGCAGGCGCGAAAACGTGGAGTATTGCGCGCCGTCGATCTTCACGGGCAGCACGCTGGCACCGGCCATCTGGGCAATGGCGCCGGGCCCGTCATAGACTTTCATCAATGTGCCCGTCACCGTAATGCGCCCCTCCGGAAAGATCATGATCTTCCGGCCCTTCTTCAGTTCACCGACAAGGCTGCGGAGCGCCATGGGACTGGTGGGATCGATGGGGATCATGTCCAAGAAATAGAACGTGGGCTTTACCCACCATTTCCTGGCCATGTAGGTGTCGATGGCGAAGCCGCAGCGCTCCGGCAGGAAGGCCGCGAGCAGCGGTCCATCGAGCATCGAGGTGTGGTTGGCGACGATCACCGCTCTTCGCCCGGCGGCGGCGAAATTTTCAAAACCCTTGACCTCGACCCGGTACAGCAGCCGGAACAATTGCCGCGCCACATTGGCCAAGAATTCCTGCGGCAGCAACCGGCAGATCAGAATCGCGGCCACGGCGTTGGCAAGCCCCAGGCACAAGAACAGGCCGCGCGCCGTGAGTACCTGCAAGAGAATGACAGACGACAGCGTCGCCGTGATCATGAAAACGGCGTTCACCACATTGTTGGCGGCGATGACACGCGAGCGCTTCGGCGGGCTCGCCCGGTTTTGCATGATGGCGTTGAGCGGCACCGCATACAGGCCGCCGAAAAAAGAGATCATGAAAAGATCGAAGCCGACGCGCCAGCCCGAGAGAGACGAGAAAAAGGCGCCGGGGCCATTCAGAACTGTGCCTTCCAGAGCTTCGCCCGCAACACCCGCCGCGAAATAGAGATCGACCAGAAACACCGTCATCATGATGGCGGCAAGCGGCACGTAGCGGGCCGACACTTCGCCCTTCAACAGGATATTGGTGAGCATGGAGCCGGCACCGATGCCGATGGTAAAGATGGCGATGAAGATGTTGGCCACGTATTCGTTGGCCAGCAGCACATCCTTGGTGAAAACCGGAAATTGCACGAGAATGATCGTGCCGAGGAACCAGAACCACGAAGCGCCAAGCACCGCCCAGAACACATCGTGGCGTTCGCGCGCGTAGCCCAGAAGCTTCGCCGTCTGGCGCGGGATGTTCCAGTCGAATTCGAGATCGGGCGATGCCGAGGGGGCGGCGGGCATCCGCGTTGCCGCGATCCAGGCCACGGCCGCGAGCCCCACCAGTGCCGCCGACAATACCGGCCTTCCCCAGGATTCAAGCACCA
>JBOHKD010000364.1:0-2081 GCA_050728895.1 Aestuariivirga sp. | reverse complement strand
AGGAGGATTTCGTCACCAAGCTGTTTGTCGCCAGCACCCACACGCCGATCCTGTTTTTCTCCTCCGCCGGCATGGTCTATCGCCTGAAAGTCTGGCGGCTGCCGCTTGGCAATCCGCAGGCGCGTGGCAAGGCGCTCATCAATCTACTGCCATTGGCGCAGGATGAGCGCATCACCACCGTCATGCCGATGCCCGAGGACGAGACCACCTGGGGCAAGCTGCAACTGATGTTCGCAACCCGTTCGGGCAGCGTGCGGCGGAACGAGCTTTCCGACTTCGAGAACATCAATCGCGCCGGCAAGATCGCCATGAAACTCGACGAGGGCGACCAGATTGCCGGGGTTGAGATTTGCTCGGCCACCGACGATGTGCAGTTGACCGCCGCGAGAGGCCAGTGCATCCGCTTTGCCGTCGATGATGTCCGCGTGTTCAAGGGCCGCGATTCAACCGGCGTGCGTGGGCTACGGCTTGAGGCTGGCGACAAGGTCATTTCCATGGCGATCCTCCGCCATGTGGAGGCAACCGCCGAGGAGCGCGCCGCCTTCCTCAAGATGTCGCGCGCCGTCGCCGGCGAGGACATGGAGCAGGGCGCAAGCGACGAGGAGACGGCAGCCGAGACCTCGCTTAGCCAGGAACGTTATGCCGGCATGGGGGCGGCCGAGCAGTCGATACTCACGGTTTCCGCCAATGGCTACGGCAAGCGTACCTCGTCTTACGAATACCGGATCACGGGCCGCGGCGGAAAAGGCATCGTTGCCATGGCGGTGAACGATCGCAACGGTCCGCTGGTCGCCTCTTTCCCCGTCGAGCAGACAGACCAGATCATGCTGGTAACCGACGGCGGCCAGTTGATCCGCTGCCCGGTGCGAGGCATCCGCAAGGCGGGCCGCGCCACGCAAGGCGTGATCGTCATCAACACCGCCGATGACGAGCACGTAGTCTCCGTCGAGGCGATCAGCGAAGAGACGGAGGAAGCCGGAGAAGCATAATTTTTCCCTCTCCCCGGCGGGGAGAGGGCGGGGCCCATTGCAAAGCAATGGGAGGGTGAGGGGGATCAGGTATCTCAAGCGTAATTCACATGCCCCTCGACATCTACCTCGCCTTCCTTGGCGCCTGCTTGCTGCTGTTTCTCAAGCCTGGACCCGCCATGTCGGTGATTGCCGCCAACAGCGTGGCCTACCGCGTTCGCGGTGGATTTGTGACGGTTGCGGGAAATGTCATGGGTTTCGCGCTGCTGCTCGCCATCGTCAGCTTCGGCCTTGCCTGGATCGCCGAAGCGATGCGGGAGTGGTTCGACTGGATCAAGCTCGGCGGCGCGCTCTATCTGGTGTGGCTCGGCATCGGCCGCTTGCGCAATGCGGGCCGCGTTTCGGACTACGGCGAGAATCCGACGGGCGAATTGTTCCGCGACGGCTTCCTTGTGGCGGTGGGTAACCCGGAAGTCATCCTTTTCCTCGCGGCCTTCTTGCCGCCCTTCGTCGATCCGGCGCAACCGGTGGCGCCGCAGCTCGCCATTCTCGCCGGCACCTTTATCGCCGTGAGCATCTTTGCCGGATCGCTGCTGGCGATTCTCGCGGGACAAGCGCGGACCTTCCTCTCCGGAGACAGGCTCAAGTGGATCGATTACCTCAGCGGGGCCTTGATTGTGATCGCCGGTCTGTGGCTAGCTTGGCCGCGATAGCCGGGGGAAACGCATCATGAGTCTTGAAAACTGGTTGGCCTTCTGTGTGGCGGCAACCGCGCTGGTCATCGTGCCCGGCCCAACCGTGACGGTGATCATCGCCAACAGCCTCCGCCACGGCGCCCGTGCGGGACTTCTCAACGTCGCCGGAACGCAGCTTGGCGTTGCCATCTGGCTGGTGGTCGCGGTGTTGGGGCTGGGGGCTGCCATTGAGGTCATGGGCGTGTGGTTCGATGCGCTGCGTTATGCCGGTGCCGCCTATCTGGTGTGGCTCGGGATCAAGCTGCTGCGCTCCAAGGGCGACCTCGCCATGGCCACCGACCGGGCGCGGCCGCGCGGCAGCTTTTTCCTGCAAGGCTTCATCGTCATCCTGTCAAACCCGAAGATGCTGGTGCTGTTC